>JAIECQ010000099.1 GCA_029068395.1 Rikenellaceae bacterium | reverse complement strand
GTCGAGGGTGTGCTGATGGTCTGGCGTGGTGAGTGACAAAGACGTGCAGCACCTTGGGTTGCCCGGTACGTGCCTTTAGCGTGGAGAAGCCACGGGCCGAGCCTGCGGAGGCAAAGCGAGAAAGTGACGCGCATAACCGCCCTCCCGTAGTCACTGCGCTATAATCACTTGGCGGTGTTACGGGCCTCCGCGGGGGGAGGGTCGGCCCGTTGCGGCTCGTACCTCGCCGCCCTGCCGGCGCGGAAGCCATGCGGTGCAAAAACTACCTGTGCAAAAGCCTGCGCGGGCCAAAGCTTTCCGAAACAAAAAACTACCTAACCCCAAAACTTTGCCGCCCAATTAATAACACCACTTTAATTCCGTGGAGTTTCCCGCTGTCGGTTACCGCTACTACTCGGACGGTTCGTTGGGCTACTCGGGTACGGACGGCTACTATTGGTCGTCAGTTACTAATGGTTCTGACAACGCGTACCTACTGTACTTCTCCAGTAGTAGTTTGTACGTGACCAATGGCTACAATAAGCGTAACGGTCGTAGCGTGCGTTGTGTCCGCTAAATATTAATACTTTGGTTCTTTGATTTCTTTGATTCTTCCCCGAGGGATTGCGTAAGGGTCAGAATTGGGTCGGCGGCGCGATTTAATCGAATATTCCCGGTATTGTAGGGGCACATGGGGCATACGAACGGCGATGATGAGGTGTGAGTCCAAACTCCATGATGGCGTGCATGTGGTCTGCGGTGGGGTAGCCGTAGTTTTTATCCCATCCATATTGCGGGTAGCGCTCTGCGAGCATTACCATGTAGTCGTCGCGGAATGTCTTGGCTAACACCGATGCGGCTGCGATGGAGGCTATTTTGCCGTCGCCTTTCACTATGCACTCAAAAGGGATGTCGTCGTCGCCACGAAAACGGTTGCCGTCTATCAGCAGCATCTCAGGTTTTGCCGATAACTGCCTGACAGCCTCGCACATGGCCTTGTACGATGCGTTGAGTATGTTTATGCGGTCTATCACCGTCGGCGACACCGATGCCACCGCCCACGCCACCGCCTCATTCATGATAATCTCACGCAGCATATACCGTCTTTTGGCGGTCAGCTTCTTAGAGTCGTTGAGCATTACGTTCTCGAAACCGGGTGGCAGTATCACCGCCGCGGCAAATACCGGACCTGCCAGCGGACCTCGTCCGGCCTCGTCGCATCCGGCCTCTACCACTCCGTTATGCAGATTAGAGATTAACATGATGCAAAAATACGAAAAGTCGAGTGAAATACAATCTCGATTGTATTTCCGAGACGGAGTATTTAAGACCGAAGGTCAAAAATACGAAAAGCCGATAGAAATGCAATCTCGATTGCATTTCCGAGACGAAGTATTTAAGACCGAAAGTCAAAAATACGAAAAGTCGCGAGAAATGCAAGCCCGATTGTATTTCCGAGACGGAGTATTTAAGACCGAAGGTTAAAAATACGAAAAGCCGCACGAAAATCAAGCCCCGTTGTACATTTAAGCCAATGATAAAGAACGAAAAAACCGTTTCCATTCTCCTGCTACAACATTCAAGACCAATGTAAAAATGAAAGGCCTGACTGTCAGACCGCAAATGACGATATAAAAAATAAACGGAAAAGCGCTTCACAGCGATCTTCCGTTTGTTTGATTGCTAATCAATAATATTTTAACCTCAGTAAAATATTCCCGTTTACGATACAAAAATAGCTATGATTTTATAGGTTGCGATGGCATAAAAAGTCCATTTTGTGGCAAAAAAAGCTCAAAAGTGGGATGGTGGCCTCAAATGGGCAAGGAAATAAGATTAGTCGCTTACTCTTAGCAGCTTAGCTTTGCAAATATAATAATAAATATATAAAAACACATTCCGCCGACCCTCTTTTTTTTGACTCCTGGCCGGCTTTTTCATCAAATAATATAAATCACCGTCTGTCCGACTGGTCGGCTTTTTCAAACTCCTTGCGCATTACCGAGGGCGATGTGCCGAAATAGTTCTTGCAAAAACGGTTCAGGTGCGAGGGTGATGTAAATCCGTGTTTGTCGGCTATCTGCTTTAACGACAATACATTATTGGCTAAATCTTGCAATATGAGCTTCGAGCGTTGCACCTGTATCCACCTGTATGCGGGTATAGGGAAGTGCTTGGCGAAACGACGCTTGAATGTAGAGACGCTGCACCCGGCCAGCTGGGCAAATTCCTCTACGTTGTGCACCCGGCTGTAATTGTATCTCACAAAATCCTCAAACCCTATCTCATTAAGTGCCAGTGGATTGAAAAACTCCACCAGCTGCGAATGGTCATATATCGACCTTATCAGCAACATAAACTCGTCCACCTTGCACCTGTATATCTCGGTAGCCTTTATGCCCGCCTTTCTATACACACCTATCTGCTCTATCAGGTCCCACAGCAACTTATCCACAGCCAGCGGAGTTATCTGTCCGTCTATCTTAGCCCGTCCTATTATGGCGCTCCAGAGCGGAGTCTCTGTTATCGCCAGATCTTTGCGTATGAACATTATGGTCATGTCGGTCTCGGTCTCCACGGTTATGTTGAACACTGTCAGCGCGGGCACCACCACCATATAGTTTGATGCCACCCTCACAGGCTGCCTTATGCCGTATTGAACCGTCACGGCCCCTTTCGATACCATGAATATGACGCCGTGATGCGATGTCTCGCACGAGCAAGACTCGTGTTTGGGAAGGTCTATCCTTCTGAAGTTGTCGCTGTTGTTTGCCAATAAATCTTCAAGCACCTGTTTCATCGCATCACGTTTATTCTGTCTAAAAAGCAGTCGGTCGGTTACATGAAGGCACGATTGATGACAGTACCCCGCGCTCTACATGATGTCTGCAAACGGCAGCCGCCCCAATCTCCGTGCCCTCACCTTATAAAAACATCTGCATGCCAAAGACCAAAAATCATACCTCGACCCGCCTTAATACCGTTGTTTTCAGCTCTTGGCTGATATCACGGCGACTGCAAACGCCTCCATATAAACATACGAAACTGCCCGACCTGCCGCATTGCTTTTTCATGCGACGGTCTGCAGTTTCATATAAGTATGTATCATAGCCGGCTTTCCTGTCTTATGCTAACAGGCCCTGTAGGCCGCTGTCGCTTAACTGCTTACTGCTCAGTAACCCTTGTGGACATCATGTTATCGCGAGCTTTCATGTCTGTCCGTCATGCCTGACAGCTTTGAGTATAGCTTGTGACAGCCAGGGCATCACCCTGTTTTAAACCGGCTTAAAATAGTTTATGCCAATTACTTATAAATGGTCTTATCGTTGTTATAAGTTTGTTACGATATCGTTGGCCTGGTCTATCACAGAGGTGTCGAAAGCGGCCAGATATATGCGTGTGGTGTTCTCTGAGTCGTGACCCATCCCCTCGCTTATCACCGATAGGGGTATGCCCTGCTTTTTGGCAATGGTGGCCCATGAGTGACGTGCCACGTATGATGACAGCGGCACCGGCGAGCTGACCAGACGGCCTAACGCCTTGAGGTTTTCGTTGAGCACCCTAAGAGCGCTTTTATATTGCATATATTCCGACCTCCACGGGTCGTTTCTGAGTATCGGTAACAGATAGCCTGTGCTGTCGCGGTGGGCCTTGTACTTGTTTATTATCTCGACAATCTGCGATGTGAGAGTTATCTGCAACAGCTGACGTGTTTTGTGACGGTTGTAATAGATCTTGTCACCCTTGATGTTCGATATTTTGAGATAGGCCATGTCTACGAACGACATGCCGCGGGTGTAAAAGCTGAACAGAAACAGGTCGCGCGCCCATTCGAGCTTGGGATTGTGTTTGAGGTTGATTACCTTCAGTTTGTAAATCAACTCTTTGTCTATCGCCCTCTTAATGGTCTTTTCTGTCTTGATGGTTATGCGCTTGAAGGGATAGAGATGCTCGCCCACAATGCCTTTCGATATGGCCTTGTTGTATATCGAGCGCAGGTTACGCATGTAAAAACATACGGTGTTGGTGGCCAGGCCCGAGGTGAACAGATAGCTCTCAAACTCTTTTACCATGCCGTAATTGAGCTGAGGGAAATAGAGGTCTTCGCCGCACCTGAACTTACAGAACGTGTTGAACGTGCTCTGATAGTTGTAGGCCGTGCCCGGCTTTCCCGCCATCTTGAGGTCCATGATAAGCTGTCGGATGAACGGAAACACGCGGCGGTTGTCTTTGCTTCGCTTATAGGCGCTTACAATGTCGTCAACGGTAAACGACTCTTCGTCACCCATTGAGGCTATAAGCTCTGAAAGCTGCTTCTTTTGCAGATAAATGTAAACATTTACCTCTTTCAGATAGGCCGAACGCACTTTTGATGCCTTGAAGTTGGCCGCTGTCTGGGTCTCTTGGTTCCACTCCTCCTCTTTCAGGGTGAAAGGTGTGGGGATAAACCTCTTTTTTCGATTGTGAATAACTTGGAATACGAGCGGGTATTCCACAGAAACTTCGCTCCTTTTTCTGGGGAGTTGAAGCTTTAGCGTAACTGAAGCCATAAAAAATATATATTGATTAGCGTGATAAAAATAGTAATTTTTTCTGAAACAAAAACAATTTTTGCGCGAAAATGTTGTGATAGAGAGTCGGGATAGAGAGACTGACGCATCTTGGCACAGATGTTGAATAGAGATTGGCATAAGCGGCATGCGGCAAAAAATGTCACTTATAAGGCTCTTTGTATTAATATGTTGCACTTGCATTTTACGGGTATGACATGCCCGTTCCGGTGCGGCTGTTTTTATGGAAACCCTATCTAATAAACTATATAATATTTAAAAATTAAAGTTATGAAAAAGAGATTATATTTCGTGCCGATGGTGGCACTCGCGCTAATGTCTATGTCGGCCTGGTCGTGCAGCAAGAAGACGATAGAGGGCAGCTACGCCAAAGACGACACTGTTGCCGTAGAGAGGCCCGGCACCCCCTCAGAGGGGATAGTGATACCCTCTGACGAGGCTGACGACAACACCGGATTCACCCCCGGCATCGACTCTTGGGGCGACGGCGGCTCGCAAGACATAGTACTGATGTAGCCGCAGACCGGTTCGCCACCGCCTTCCGATTAAATACATGTCTCAATATGTCAGGCAAAAAAGAGAGGAGCATAAAGCCCCTCTCTTTTTTGCCTTTGCAATGGCGTGAGGCGCCTGCCATACGTCTGCCTCGCGCTGCCGGCTCTTACTTATGCTCTCTCTTGTCCCCGCCTCTTCTCACTCTCTCTTCTGCCGGAATAGTAGTGTTCTGACGTTTGTCCTCTCCGGCAAGGGAGACTCTGTGACCGTTTTTTTCGCAAGCAAAGTATCCTCTGCGGCAAACGCTATCCCCCGTCAAAGATTGCATTGCGGCAAATCAGGTCGACTGACATTACCGCACCCGTATGCGCCTTTTGTGCGGTTGTACTCTGTCAGACCAAAATAAGCTCTTGGCGAGCGATTGAATTATAAATTTAGTGGTTATCTTTGTGTGTCGGCAATAGTGAGAGCCGGCATGTAGAGGCATGGGTAAAAACATCGATTTCACCACCGGGCCAGAGGGTCGTTCCATACTGCGGTTTGCCGTTCCGATAATATTCGGGGCCTTCATGATGCAGCTTTACAATTACGCCGACACGGTTATAGTGGGTCGTTACGTCGGCAAGCAGGCACTTGCGGCAGTGGGGGCGTCGGCACCCTTTGTGTTCATGCTCGTGTCGCTGGTCATAGGCATAGGCATAGGCACCACCATAATAATATCGCAGGCATACGGCGCGCGCGACCACGACCGTGTGCGCAAGGCGGCCGACTCGCTCTATCTCTTTCTCTTTCTTGCGGCTGTGGTCATGACGGTCACGGGCCTTATATTTTGCGGCAAGATAATGGAGCTTATAGACCTGCCTGCCGACATCATGCCATATGCGGTAAGTTACCTTAGAATATATCTGCTGGGGTTGGTGTTCCTCTTCTTTTTCAACTGCCTGTCGTCCATACTGCGAGGTGTCGGCGACTCGCGCACCCCTCTTGTCTTTCTTGTCGTCTCGTCACTTCTCAACATAGGTCTTGACCTTCTGTTTGTGGCCCTGTTAGGATGGGGCATAGAGGGGGCGGCGTGGGCCACGGTTGCGGCGCAGGCGGCGGCGGTGATATTTGCCATATCATATACCAACAGAAAGAACGACCTTATAAGGTTCGACCCCCTGCATCTGCATTTCGACCGACGCATATTCCTGCGAAGCCTCCGACTCGGCATCCCCGCAGGAGCGCAACAGCTGCTGGTGGGAATGGGCATGATGGCCATAATGTCTATAGTCAGCGACTTCGACACCGACACCGTTGCAGCCTTCTCGGGAGCGTCGCGCATAGAGACCATAGTGGCGGTCATTCCCATGAACCTCAGCATTGCGCTCACCTCGTTCACAGGCCAGAACTTCGGCATAGGAGCCTATGACCGCATACGCCGCGGACTGAGAGCCACCGTCATATATTCGGCAGTGGCCGGGGCGGTGATAATGGCGGGACTGTTGCTTTTGGCCGAGCCTCTCATGGCGGTGTTCACATCCGAAAGGGCGGTCATAGAGATAGGATGCGGTTACCTCAGGGTGCTGGGCCTCTCTTTCTGGATATTCTCGCTCATGTTCTGCGTCATGGGCACCCTGCGAGGCATGGGCAACACCGTCGCCCCCATGCTGATAACGCTTTTCTCGCTATGGATAGTGAGGATACCGTTGGCGCACCTGCTGTCAAGCCGTTTCGGACAGATAGGAATATGGTCGGCCAGCTCGGTGGCGTGGCTTTTGGGCACACTATGCGCTTTGGCGGCATTCGTACGCGAGGTGAGAGTGATGAGAAGAAAAGGCGCCGGAGGGGTGTGAGCCGTGCGTCATAGCCTCTGTTAAGCCGCTGTCGGTCATGTGTCGAAAAATAATTTACGGCGGTCGTTATATGTAATGAAAATTTTATATACTTTTACCTCGGACAATAAGCCTTTTTTACTATATGGTTAAGTTATCAGAAAAAGCACGGCTCATGCCGGCATCTCCCATCCGCAAACTGGTGCCCTTCTCAGAGGCGGCCAAGAAACGCGGTGTAAAGGTTTATCATCTCAACATAGGACAACCCGACATATCGACCCCTCGCGAGGCGTTCGACGCGTTGGCCGCTGCCTCTGACCCCGTGTTGCGTTATACCCACTCGGCCGGCATAGAGAGCTATCGCCGCAAACTGGCCGACTATTACAACGCGCTGGGCATACCGGCCGTCTCTTATGAAGACATCACCGTCACCACAGGCGGTTCTGAGGCCATAATATTCGCCTTTATGTCGTGCCTCAATCCGGGCGACGAGTTCATCACTCCCGAGCCGTTCTATGCCAACTATCGCGGCTTTGCCGTTGAGGCCGGTGTGCGCATTACAACGGTCACATCTACCATAGACAACAATTTCGCCCTGCCGTCGGTAGATCAGATAGAGGAGCGCATAACCGACAAGACGCGCGCCATACTTATATGTAATCCCAACAACCCCACCGGCTACCTTTACTCTGAGCAAGAGATGCGTCGTCTTGGCCGCATAGCATCCGAACACGGGCTTTATCTTATTGCCGACGAGGTCTATCGTGAGTTTTGTTACGACGGCGCCACCCATTTCTCGGTGCTCAACATGACCGAATATGCCGACAACATAATAATGATAGACTCCGTCTCTAAGCGTTACAGCATGTGCGGTGTGCGTATGGGTGCCTTGGTTACGCGCAACAAAGATATTACGGCGGCTGTATTGAAGCTGGCCCAGGCCCGTCTTTGTCCTCCGCTGCTGGCCCAGATAGCCGCCGAGGGGGCACTCAAAACACCTCAGAGCTATTTTGACAATGTCAAAGATGAGTACACCCGCCGCCGCAACTTCCTTGTGAAGCGGTTGCGTCAGATAGAGGGTGTGCGTTGCCCCATGCCGCAAGGAGCTTTCTATGCTACGGTGGAGCTGCCTGTAGATAATGCCGATGACTTTGCCCGCTGGCTTCTCGAAGAGTTTTCTTACAATGGCGCGACCGTGATGCTCGCCCCCGCCTCAGGATTCTATGCCACCGAAGGAGTGGGCCTCAATCAGGTGAGGGTGGCCTATGTGCTCAATATTGAAGATATGGCTGTGGCCATGGATTGCCTCGAACACGGCCTCAGGGAGTACAAAAAGAGGTAGCCCCGCCTGGTTCACGCCTCATGGCCCAATTTCATTATACCCCTTACATCACCCCGCTCCGGCAGGCTATCAAAAAGGGGGCTGTGCCCCCCCCTCGGGGAAGAATCAAAGAAATCAAAGAACCAAAGTATTAATATTTAGCGGACACAACGCACGCTAAGCCCGAGCCGCTTACCCCAGCTACCCTGCGGATTCACACTACCGCTACTGAAGTACAGATCGTACGCGCCGTAAGAACCATACGCAACTGACGACCAATAGTAGCCGTACTGACCCGCGCCGCTCAACGAACCGTCCGAGTCGTTGCGGTAACCGACAGCGGGAAACTCCACGGAATTAGAGCCGGAGGTGAACTTGATATATCCATAATCGGATGAACTCCATCCTCCTCCGCGACTTACGGTACTGCTGTTAATGAGAGCCTGAAACTCATCTTTAGTAGGCAGACGGTAACCCTCAGGGCAAGGGTGTGTATTCCAGTTGCTGGGGTAAGTCGATGTGTTCCATGAGCCGCTTGGAGTAGCCCCGGAAGCCGACGTACCTGTGGTATTCCACGCCACGTTGATGCCCCACTGGTAGAACTTACCATGAGACTCTGCGCGAGTACCGCTACACTCAGAGGGCAACTTGGTAGCGAAAGTAGCCCCGCCTGCCTCACGCCTCACGGCCAAAGTTCTTCATGTACTTGCCCCCGCTCCGGCAGGCTATCGAATGGGTCTGTGACCCTCGCAACGCCCCTCCTCCCCGCGGAGGCCCGTAATCCCACCGCTTACATAATCCCTCGGGTAAGAATCAAAGAAATCAAAGAACCAAAGTATTAATATTTAGCGGACACAACGCACGCTAAGACCGCTCCGCGTATACCAGCCATACTGCGGATTCACATTACTGCTATTGAAGGTCAGAGTGTACGCGTTGCTAGAATCATACGCAACTGACGCCCAATAGTAGCCGTACGCACCCGCGTTGTACAACGTACCGTCCGAGTTGTGGCGGTAACCGACAGCGGGAAACTCCACGGAATTAGAGCCGGAGGTGAACTTGATATATCCATAATCGGATGAACTC
>JAIECQ010000098.1:1915-4240 GCA_029068395.1 Rikenellaceae bacterium | reverse complement strand
GGTCGGGGGCTTTTATTTATATGAAGTAACATTAATTTGAATTGATATGAGAAAACAAATTGTAGCAGCATTATTGCTCTCTTTCGCATCTGTATCGACAGCTTTTGCCGATGAGGGGATGTGGCTTTTGCCTTACATACAGAAGCTTAACATCGCCGACATGAAGGCCAAGGGGCTGAAGCTTGAGGCGGAGGATATTTACAGTGTCAACAACAGTTCTATCAAAGATGCCATTGTAATCTTCGGAGGCGGTTGTACCGGCGAGGTGGTCTCTGACCAGGGTTTGGTCTTTACCAACCACCACTGCGGTTACGGCACCATACAGAGCCACAGCACTGTCGAGCACGATTACCTCAAAGATGGCTTCTGGGCTACCTCTTTTGCCGAGGAGATACCTTCACCGGGCTTGCAGGTGACTTTCATCAAGAGCATAGAGGATGTGACCGCAGCCGTTCTTAACAAGGTTAACGACGGCATGAGCGAAGCCAAACGTGCCGAGCTTATAGACAAGAACATCAAGAAGCTGACCTCTAAGGTGAAGCTCGGTGTGGGCGAGAAGGTAATGGTGAGAGACATGCTCGGCGGCAACCAGTATCTGCTGTTTGTCACTCAGGTGTTTACCGATGTCCGCATGGTGGGTGCGCCTCCCTCGTCGATAGGCAAGTTCGGCGGCGACACCGACAACTGGATGTGGCCCCGTCATACAGGCGACTTCTCGATATTCCGCATCTATGCCGACAAGGACAACAACCCTGCCGCTTATTCGCCCGACAATGTGCCCTACAAGCCCAAGAAATGGCTCCCCGTTTCTATTGGCGGTGTCAAAGAGGGTGACTATGTGATGATTATGGGCTTCCCCGGCACCACCCGCCGTTATATGACATCTTATGAGATAGACCAGAAGCTTGATGTGAGCAACCCCATACGCATCAAATGTCGCGGTGTGCGTCAGGATGTTCTCAAAGCCGACATGATGGCCGATCCCAAGGTTAAGATACAGTATGCCTCTAAGTATGCAAGCTCGTCTAACTATTGGAAGAACGCCATAGGCGAGAGCCGCGGTTTGAGACGTCTTGACGTGAAGTCTTCAAAAGAGGCCATAGAGAAGAGCTTTACCGACTGGGTGGCTGCCGATCCTGCCCGCACAGAGCTTTACGGAGATGCCTTGCCGGCTATCAAACGTTCGGTGGAGCGTTCGGGCGATTATGAGGCGCAGATGATGTATCTGTCTGAGACCCTCAGCAATATAGAGCTGATAAGGCTTGCCGCGCGCATGGCCTCATATTCTGACAAGCTCAGGAACGGAGAGGATGTGACAGAGCTTACCAAGAGCCTCAAAGACAATGTTGCCCGCATCTATAAAGATATCAACATGCCCACCGACAAAAAGGTGGCCAAGGCGATGATTGAGCTTTACATGGCCGATGTAGATAAGGACAAGTGGCCCTGCGCGCTCTCGCTGATAGAGACCAAGGCGGGAGGAAACGTAGATGCTGCGTTAGATTATCTGTACGACAACTCGATATTCTCGTCGCAAGAGAAGTTCTTGGAGTTTTTGGAGAATCCCACCTCTGAGGCTATTGACAATGATTACGCCTTCATTGCGGCAAAATCGCTCTATGACAAGATACGCGAGGTTGCTCCCCACCGCGGCTTTGACGATGATTATGTAAAGGGTCACCGTCTGTTCGTTCGCGGCCTTATGGAGCAGAATCCTGACAAGGTTTACTATCCTGACGCCAACTTCACCATTCGCATGACTTACGGTAACGTGTTGCCTTACAAGGCTGCCGATGCGGTCAATTACGACTATCGCACAACCATAAAGGGCATAATGGAGAAAGAGGATCCCAACAACGCCTATGAGTTTACAGTGCCCGAGAAGCTAAAAGAGCTTTACAAGGCAGGCGATTACGGACAGTATGGCGAGGACGGCACTCTCTATGTCGGTTTCATCTCTAACAACGACATAACCGGAGGTAACTCGGGAAGTCCTGTGATAAACGGCAAGGGTGAGCTGGTCGGTCTCGCATTTGACGGCAACTGGGAGGCTATGAGCGGCAATATCGCTTTCGAGCCTGAGTTGCAGCGTTGTATATCGGTGGACGTGCGTTATGTGCTATTTATTATAGACAAGTATGCAGGTTCTACCAGGCTGATAGATGAGCTTGACATTGTAAAGTAAGCCATATGATATCATGGAAGGGCAGGCGATCAACTCGCCTGCCCTTTTTGTGTCTGGGCGCGGTATGTTATGGCATTTTTTTATTTTGCCGCAAGCAGGGCGGCGGGGTGGGGTGCGATTGTCGGGTTTGTTTGGTAATT
>JAIECQ010000098.1:0-1905 GCA_029068395.1 Rikenellaceae bacterium | reverse complement strand
TGAAGTGGTGATTTTGAGCGTGAAACGTGCGTTTGGAGGGTAAAAATAATTTTCGGAATGTTGTTGCAATCAAAAAAATGAATATATTTGCATCGTAAGGTGGTAGGTCAAATAACTGAGATAAATTAAGTTGTGAGACTTTGATTATTAAAAATCCTTTACTAAAAATTATTAATATCATTAATTATGAACAAAGCAGAACTTATCAGTGCAATTGCAACAGAGGCTAAAATCTCTAAGGTTGATGCCAAAAAAGCTCTTGACGCATTCATTACCGTAACGGGCAACACTCTTAAGAAAGGAGACAAGATTACTTTGGTTGGCTTCGGTACTTTCAGCGTGGTTAAAAAACCCGCACGTACCGGCTTGAATCCCCGTACCAAAGCGGCTATCAAGATTCCCGCAAAGACTGTCGCTAAATTCAAACCCGGCTCTGAGTTGAGCGAGCTTGTTAAGTAATAAAACCTGTTGACATCAGTTTTAGATCCTCTGCATTTTGTTGCGGGGGATTTTTCTATTTTCGGGGTGTGTAATTTGGCTGGGCTGTTTTGTCGGTTATGTGGTTTTTTACTACTTTTGTGAAGTTTATGATTTGACTATGAGAAAGAGTTTGTCTTGCAGGTGGACGATTGTTGTGGTTGTGTTGGCGTTATTGCTTGTAGACCAGGTGGTTAAGGTGCTCGTTAAGACCAATATGACCCTTGGTGAGGCAATACCCGTTTTTGGTGACTGGTTTTTCATCAGGTTTGTCGAGAACGACGGTGCGGCATATGGCATAAAGTTGGCCGAGGGATATGGCGGCAAGATGGCATTGAGTCTTATAAGGATTGTTTTGGTGGGGTTCATATCGTATTACATTCATGTGTTGGTCAAGAAGGGGGCGCCAAAGGGGGTGATTGCCGGTTTTGTGCTTATTTTGGTAGGGGCTTTGGGCAACATTATCGACTGCATGTTTTACGGAGTCTTCTTTACCGAGTCGACATTCAGAAGTGTGGCGCACTTTGTGTGCGGAGGCGGATACTCCTCGTTTCTGCACGGATATGTTGTAGACATGCTTCACTTTCCTATCATAAACACCACATATCCCGAATGGGTGCCTTTTTGGGGCGGCAGCGAGTTTGTCTTTTTCAGTCCGGTGTTTAACATCGCTGATGCCTATATCTCGGTGGGCTTCGCATATTTGTTGTTGTTTCATTACAAATATTTCGGACACAGATAAAACGTGTCATTGAGTTGTGTGTTTAATGTATTGATTATGAGAGGACTATTTTTTACATTGTTTTTGTCGTTGTTATCTGTAGCTGTGTCGGCTCAGGAGTTTGACGACGCACCGCCTGTAATACGCAAGGCTTCGGTTGACAAGGTGATATGGGCCAAGTCGGTTTTAGGGCAAAAAGCACCGGCACTTGAGGTGGAGGAGTGGCTTACTCCCAAGCCTGACATGGACGGCAAGTTTGTAATGGTGGAGTTTTGGGCCACATGGTGCAGCTCGTGTCGTAAGGCTTTCCCTAAAATGAACGCTCTGCAGAAGGCTTTTGCCGACGATTTGGTTATCATAGGTTTGTCGGATGAGCCTGCCGAGAAGGTCAACAGCATGATATACCCTAAGATAGAGTTCTCTAAGGCGATAGATACCCGTCAGCTGATGAAAAATGAGTTGGAGGTCACCGGTATACCTCATGCCATAATTGCAGATCCCGACGGCATCGTTGTCTGGGAAGGCTTTCCTACAATGCCCGGGCATATCCTCGATAGTGTTGTCATGCAAAAACTGATAGATAACTACAAATCGAAAAAATAACTCCCAGCTGCCGTTATTTTACCGGAACTGCCGGTGATGGTTTGCTGGCACTGCCTCCGGCGGCCCTTCCGGGGGAGGGGTCACGGACCCCGTTTTGATATTTT
>JAIECQ010000097.1:17922-20182 GCA_029068395.1 Rikenellaceae bacterium | reverse complement strand
TCGCCCCGTACGAAGCCATTAACAACTCTGCGTACGGGGCGACGAAAGTTAAAATGCCTGTCAGAATCCGTAATCTTTCACCTCTACACGGCCCTGCCATGCCATCAAGGCGTTTTCTGCCAGTGACAGCATTTCGTTCTCACCGCCATAGACTGTTACCGGAGCGATGAACGACACCGACTCTTTGATTTTGTCGCATATATAGCTGCTGTAAGCGATGCCTCCGGTGAGGATGACTGCGTCGACATTGCCTTTGCACACCACGGCAGAAGAGCCTATGGCCTTGGCTACATTATAGGCGAACGCATCGACTATAAGAGCGCTCTTGCCGTCGCCCGAGAGCGCGTCGTCAACGGCTTTGCGCATATCGCCGTGGCCCAGGTGGCCGACAACTCCGCCGGCTCCGCATATAAAACGGCGTATCTCGCTCTCCTGGTAATTGCCCGAGAAGCACATGTCGACAAGGGTGCCGGCAGACATGGTGCCGCTGCGGTCGACGGCGAAAGGACCCTCCCCCACCAAGGCGTTGTTGACGTCGACAATACGGCCGTACACATGGGCTCCTACAGAGACGCCTCCGCCAAGGTGAGCTACAATGAGTTTGAGGCTATCATAGTCGACCCCCTTTTCGCGGGCATAACGACGGGCCACCGCTTTGTGATTGAGAGCGTGGAAGATAGAGTAACGAGGAGCCAGCGGGTGACCTCCGACATGGGCCACGTCACTCATCTCGTCGACAACCACAGGGTCGGCGATATATGCCTTGACCGATATTTTGTCGGCGATGGCGCGCGCGATGATGCCTCCGAGGTTGCAGGCGTGTTGTCCCATGATGCCTATCTGGAGGTCGGCTATCATGGCATCATTGACCTGGTAGACCCCCGACTCGATGGGGCGGACAAGCCCTCCGCGGCCTATCACCATATCTATCTCAGACAGTTCTATGCCGGCCTCGGCTATAGCATCGTACACCAAAGAGCAACGGAAATCGAACTGGTCGTTGATGGTGGCAAACTGTTTCAACTCAAGCGGAGAATGTTGTATGTTCTTCTCGAAAAGAGGCTCTACACCGCGTGTAATGGCTATTTTTGTGCTTGTAGACCCCGGGTTTACAGCAAGAATCAATGGCGTTTTCATAACACTTTAACTTAAGCCATAAGTGCGGCAAGCGCGATGGAACACAGTTTGGTCTTCTCGCTGTCGCCGCGTGATGTGAGCACGCACGGCACCTTGGCTCCGACGACTATTGCCGCCACCTCGGCACCTGCCAGCTTGGTGCAGCTCTTGAAGAAGACGTTTGCCGACTCTATGTTGGGGAAAATGAGGCAATCGGCATTGCCTGCCACCTCGCCCGTGAGACCCTTGACAGAGGCCGACTCACTGTCTATGGCCACATCTAAAGCCAGCGGACCGTCAACAACGGCATTGCCGGGGAGCTGTCCCCTGTCTCCCATCTTGCATAGTACGGCCGCCTCGGCACTCGACGGTATGGCCGGCAGCACCTGTTCGCTGGGGGCTATCAGAGCCACACGCGGACGCTGGCATCCTAAACGTGAGGCCACGCCCGCACAATATCCTATCATGGACTTTTTGGCATTGAGGTCGGGAGCGGGGATGACCGCCACGTCACTCACTATCAAAAGACGGCTGAGCTTAGGCACATCTATGACCGAGACATGGCTGAGTATGCCTTTGGGCGGAACAAGACCCGCCTCTTTTGAAAGTATGCCCCTCATGTATTTGTCGGTCGAGACAAGACCCTTCATCAACATGTCGCCCTTGCCCGTGGCAACCAACGACACAGCTGTGGCAACGGCCTGAAGGTCGTTTTTCTCGTCGACAATGTCGAACATTGCAATGTCGATGCCGTTCTGGCTGCATATCTGCCCTATATTCTCTTTGTCACCGACAAGCGTTGCCGTGACAACACCTTGCCTCACAGCATCGGCACACGCCTTTATGGTGTGCGAGTCATTGGCGTAAGCCGCCACAAGCCGTTTTGTCGGCTGCCCTGAGGCAGTCGCAATAAGCTCGTTAAGATTACTGATCATTGATACTGGTTTTTGTTATTTGCTATGCAAATATATTAAAAACCACATAAAACAAAAAACTTTTTTACCGTTTATTGCATTGCTGTCTCTCAAAAGAAATGCGGCCGAAGCTACCCTATTCCCTTATCGGCCACATATAACCGAACTTAGACACAGCGCGTTTAATCAATTGACTGGTATTTAATAACTTTGCCGTTTAACCGAAGCTA
>JAIECQ010000097.1:0-17822 GCA_029068395.1 Rikenellaceae bacterium | reverse complement strand
CACAGCGCGTTTAATCAATTGACTGGTATTTAATAACTTTGCCGTTTAACCGAAGCTACCCTATTCCCTTATCGGCCACACAGGCTGGCATTACAAATAAAAACAGCCATCCCTCAGGGTGGCTGTTTTTGCCGATAGCATGCCGTATCTGCGTTACACTATGTCGGCTTTTGTTGACACAAAGCCGCAACCTTAATTCCTCGCAAAACACACAACATGCAGGTCGGCACTCTGTCGTAATATCTCTACACGCGGTTTTCACCACTGTCACTTGCTCAACAGGCGATAGGTGTCAGAGGCTATGACAAACTCCTCGTCGGTGGTAGCGACCACCACTTTAACCTTTGACTTGGCGTCAGATATGACCATGTCCTTGCCGAAAGCCGCCTTGTTGGCCGCCTCGTCGATAGATATGCCCATGAACCCGAGACCGCCGCAAGCCTCATGGCGCATCTCTGACGAGTGCTCGCCGATGCCGCCGGTGAACACTATCATGTCGACACCGCCCATCTCTGCGGCATAGGTGCCGATGAAACGTTTGATGCGCATGAAGAATATCTTTATGGCCAGCTGCGCCATTTCGTTGCCGCTCTCTGCGGCGGCGGTGACGTCACGCATGTCAGAGCTGACCTGTGAAAGACCGTTGATGCCGCACTTCTTGTTGATGAAGTCGTTCATCTGCTCGGGAGTCAGCCCCTCGCGCTCGGCTATGAAGGTGATGACGCTGGGGTCTATGGCGCCGCAACGCGTACCCATCATAAGACCGTCAACCGGAGTGAAGCCCATGGAGGTGTCGAACGATTTGCCGTCGACAATGGCGGTGACTGAGGCGCCGTTGCCTATGTGGCAGGTGATGACCTTGGAGCCTTCAAGGCTGATGCCGGCTATCTTGGCTCCCTTGGCTGCGACATATTTGTGGCTGGTGCCGTGAAAGCCATAGCGGCGTATGCGGTATTGCTCGTAATAGCGGTACGGGATAGGATAGATGTAGTTTTCCTTCGGCATGGTCTGGTGAAACGAGGTGTCGAAGGCCGTGACCTGCGGGGTGCCCGGCATAAGGCTCTCGACAGCCTCCACACCCTTCATGTTGGCGGGGTTATGCAACGGCGCCAGCTCGAAGCAGCTCTCTATCTGCTCTTTGACCTTGGGGGTGACAACAACGCTGTCTGAGAAGTATTCGCCACCGTGAGCCACCCTGTGGCCTACGGCGTCTATCTCTGAGAGAGAGCCGACCACTCCGTGCGAGGGGTGGGCGACGGCTTCGAGTATCATGTTTATGGCCACCGTATGGTCGGCAATGGGAGCCTTGCATATGAACTCATCCTTGCCGGCGGGGCTGTGTTTGAGCACACCCTCGGGCAGACCTATGCGCTCTACGATACCTTTGGCGAGCAACTCGGCACCACCCTCGCCCTTCATGTCGAGCACCTGGTACTTGGCCGACGAACTGCCGCAGTTAAGAACTAATATTATCATCGTTGCTATTCTTTTTTCTGTTTGGTTTACTTAAGACCCTGAGCCTGACATGCCGTTATGGCCACTAAGTTGACAATGTCGCTTACAGAGCAGCCGCGCGACAGGTCGTTGATGGGGGCCGCCATGCCCTGAAGAACCGGACCTATGGCCTCGGCATGAGCCATGCGCTGCACTAACTTGTAGGCGATGTTGCCCACCTCAAGCGTGGGGAAGACAAGCACGTTGGCCTTGCCGGCGATCTTGCTGCCGGGAGCCTTCTTAGAGCCTATCTCGGGTATGATGGCGGCATCGGCCTGCAACTCGCCGTCTATATCGAGCGAGGGATCCATCTGCCGGGCAAGCTCGGTGGCCTTGACAACCTTGTCGACCATCTCATGCTTGGCAGAGCCTTTGGTCGAGAAGCTGAGCATGGCGATGCGGGGCTCCATGCCGGCAATGACGCGGGTGGTACGGCCGGTCTCGACAGCTATCTGGGCCAGCTCTTCGGCCGTGGGGTTGGGGTGAACGGCACAGTCGGCGAAGACCATAAGGCCGTTGTCGCCAAACTCGACGGGGACCATCATAAGGAAAGCTCCCGAAACCACGCTCACGCCCGGCTTGGTCTTGACATACTGGAAAGCGGGACGCAACACGTCGCCGGTGGCGTTATTGGCACCGGCCACCTCACCGTCGGCATCGCCCGCCTTTATCATCATGACGGCCAGGTATAGAGGGTCGCAGATAAGCTTCTCGGCCTGCTCGCGGGTAAGGCCCTTGGCGCCTCTGATCTGGAGCATGAGATCGATGTAACGCTCCTTGTCGGGATTATTGGCAGGGTCGACTATCTTGGCACCACCGACATGGGTAAGGCCCAGACGGGCAGCCTCTGAGGCTATTTTATCGGGATTGCCGATAAGTATGATGTCGGCCAACGACTCGGCGATGCACATATCGCCCGCACGTAAGGTTCTCTCCTCTTCCGCCTCGGGAAGGATGATGCGTTTGAGATCTTTGGCCGCTGCGGCCTTGATCTTTTCAATAAGCTCCATATTTTTTCTGTTTTGAATGCGAATTTATAAAATAGCGGAACAAAGATAATAATTTATCGAGAAATTTTCCGAAAACAGAACGTTTTTTTTATCATCGCATACAAAACGAAACCGCCCCGGCTGCAATACCGGAGCGGCAAAACCTACGCTATGAGGGATACCTGTCAAGACGGCACCTCTCATACCTTATATATACACTACCCCGCATCTTGTCACTGTTCGAGGTTGTCGGCAAGAATCTCTTTTATCTTGTCGGCATCTTCGGCCCGGGCAACTATCTTGATGTCAAGGTCGCCTATGGGGCTGTTGGGGAAAAGGGCGGCCGACTCCTCTCCGCTTAACTGGGTCTGGAAACCGAAAGAGTCGAGCAATGACTTTACAACAAGCGCCTCGTTGCGTCTGCTGAAACTTTTTATTACAACCAATTCTGACATAACTAATCTTTTTTATCAATTTCACAACAGGGTCTGACCCTATGTTATAGGCATTCAAATTTCGTTCCAAAAAAACATTCGCACACCCGAATGCGGTTTTTTTATAAAGATAGAAAATTATTTCCAAACTCGCAAATAATGGTTACCTTTGTTTGAAAATAACCGCTATACATGCCACAGTTCGTTCATTTACACGTACATACCCAATACTCCATACTCGACGGCGCATCTGACATTCAAGACATAATATCGCGCGCCAAAGAGCTGGAGCAGCCCGCCCTTGCCATAACCGACCACGGCAACATGTTTGGCGTCAAGCTGTTTCACCAGGAGGCCACCAAAGCGGGGATAAAGCCCATACTCGGCTCGGAGGTGTATGTGGCCCGCGGCAGCAGGCACGAACACAGCGGACGCGAAAACCTGTCGGGCTATCACCTTATTCTTCTGGCCAAAAACCTGACCGGATACCACAACCTGGCCCGCCTGGCCTCTTATGCCTACACCGAGGGCTTTTACGGCAAGCCGCGTGTAGACTTCGAGCTGTTAGAGAAATACAACGAGGGGCTGATATGCTGCTCGGCATGTCTGGGCGGACACATTCCGCAGGCCATAATGAAAGGCAACATCGAGGAGGCCGAAGAGCACATAGAGCACTTCAAGCGCATATATGGCGACGACTTCTATCTTGAGATGCAGTTGCACCCTTCAGGCAATCAGCGGATAGACGAAAACGTTTACCAGAACCAGAAGATAGTCAACAGCGAGATTTTACGGTTAGCCGCCAAACACGGCGTACGTTACATGGCCTCTAACGACGTGCATTTCGTGCGGGCAGAAGATGCCGAAGCCCATGACCACCTTATATGTCTCAATACCGGTGCCGACCTTAAAGATCCCAACAGGATGCGATATACGCGTCAGGAGTATCTCAAAAGCTATGAAGAGATGGCGGCCCTATTTCCCGACCACCTTGAAGCGCTTGACACAACGGTGGAGATTGCCGAAAAGGTGGAGTCTTACTCGCTATCTCACAAGGCTTTCATGCCCAACTTTCCGCTGCCGGACGATTTCGTCATAGAGCTTGACAAACTGAAGACAGTATATAAAAACAGCTTTGCCACTACTCTATCCACAATCAAGTCAGAGCAGAAAGAGCAGATGGAAGCCCAGATGCCGCAGATAGAAGAGCAAATAGACGGTGCCGGGTCGATAGAGCAGATAGACGCCATATCAAAGTCGGAGGATATAAACCCTGCGTTTGAGGCCGAAGTGAAGCTCACCACCGCCAAGCAGTTTATTTACCTGCGTCACCTGACCTACCAGGGAGCGCACAGACGCTGGGGCGAGAATCTATTGGAATCGACCATAGAGCGCCTGGAGTTCGAGCTCTCGACCATAGAGCGAATGGGATTTCCGGGCTATTTCCTCATAGTGTGGGACTTCATACGCGCGGCTCGTCAGATGGGTGTGGCCGTGGGTCCGGGACGTGGATCGGCGGCAGGGTCGGCGGTGGCATACTGCCTTACCATCACCAACATAGACCCGATAAAATACGACCTGCTCTTTGAGCGTTTCCTCAACCCCGAGCGTATATCTATGCCCGATGTCGACATAGACTTCGACGAGGACGGACGTGAGGAGGTCATGAAATACGTGGTGGGTAAATACGGGGCCAGGCGTGTGGCGCACATCATAACATTCGGCACCATGGCCGCCAAAATGGCCATACGCGATGTGGCCCGGGTGCAGAAACTCCCCCTGCCGGATGCCGACAAACTGGCCAAGCTGGTGCCGGAGCGTCCGGGCATAAAGCTCAAGGAGGCCTTTGCCGAGGTGCCCGAGCTTAAGCAAGAGCGCCAAAGTGACAACGAGCTGATAAGAAACACCCTTCAACTGGCCGAAAAGTTAGAGGGGGCGGTGCGTCAGACCGGTGTTCACGCCTGCGGCATCATCATTGCCAAAGACGACCTTGAAAACTATATACCCATATCGACCAACAAGGATGCCGCCCTGTTTGTGGTGCAATATGACGGTCACTTCGTGGAGGACGTGGGTCTGCTGAAGATGGACTTCCTGGGGCTTAAGACCCTCTCTATAATAAAGGATGCCTTGGACAACATAGAGATGTCGCACGGCATACGCATAGACCCCGACACCATACCGCTTGACGACGCCGAGACATTCGCCCTTTACAGCCGCGGCGACACCACCGGCCTGTTTCAGTTCGAGTCGCCGGGCATGAAGAAATATCTGCGCGAGCTCAAGCCCAACCGCATAGACGACCTCATAGCCATGAACGCCCTCTACAGGCCGGGCCCTATAGAGTACATACCCAACTTCATCGCCCGCAAGCATGGCAAGGAGCCTATATCTTACGACCTGCCCGACATGGAGGAGTATCTGCACGACACCTACGGCATCACGGTATATCAGGAGCAGGTGATGCTTCTGTCGCAGAAGCTGGCGGGTTTTACCAAAGGTCAGGCCGATACCCTGCGCAAGGCTATGGGTAAGAAGCAAAAAGAGGTGCTCGACAAAATGAAGGGCGACTTCATTGAGGGGACCACCCGTAACGGTCACGACCCCAAGGTGTGCGAGAAGATATGGACCGACTGGGAGGCATTCGCCTCTTACGCCTTCAACAAGTCGCACTCTACATGCTATGCCTACGTATCTTATCAGACGGCCTATCTGAAGGCCCACTATCCGGCCGAGTTCATGGCCGCCCTGCTGAGCCGCAACCTCTCAGACCTTAAGAAGATAAGCTTCTTCATGGACGAGTGCAGGCGCATAGGTGCTCCGGTCAAAGGGCCCGACGTCAACCGAAGCATGTCGCGCTTTTCGGTCGACAACGAGGGCAACATACGCTTCGGGCTGGCGGCAATCAAAGGCGTGGGCGAGAATGCCGTGGCCAACATAATAGAAGAGCGGCGCACCGGCGGCATGTATCGCGACCTGTTTGACTTCGTGGAGCGTGTAAACCTCACTTCAATGAACCGCAAGACATTCGAGTCGCTGGCGCTGGCCGGGGCCTTCGACTCGCTGACCGACTTTCACAGAAGCCGCTTCTTCAGCGAGGACCGCAGCGGCAAGACATACATAGAGATGCTTTTGCGTTACGGCAACATATTTCAAAGCAGCAAGACGCAGTCGGGCGGGTCACTATTCGGCGACATAATGCAGGCCGTGGAGATAAACAAGCCGCAGATGCCCGACGGCGACGAGTGGGACCAGCTACAGACTCTGGCCAAAGAGCGGGAACTGGTGGGGCTATACCTGTCGGCACATCCGCTTGACAAGTACAAGATGCTGATAGAGAATATGTGCACCAACTCTCTCGACTCGCTGTCGACACCTCAGATGCACAACCGCGACTTCATAATAGCGGGCATGGTGACCTCGGTGACCAACGCCGTCACCAAAAGAGGTGACAATTACGGACGTTTCACCATTGAAGACTTCACCGGCTCGCATGAGTTCGTGCTCTTCCGCAAAGATTATGAAAACTACCGCCCCTTCATGTTCAAGGACTATCAGCTGATGATACGCGGCCGTGTGGAACAGCGATATCGCGGCGGGGAGTTCTATCCGCAGATAAAATCTATCTCGTTCATGCGCGAGGTGCAAGATAACATCAAGGAGTTTTGCATAACGCTCAACATATCGGACGTGACTATGCAGGAGACCTCGCTCATGAAAAAGCTGTTTGCCGACAACCCCGGCAACACCAAGGTCAAGATAAAGATTCAGGACCTTAATGCCGGCATCTCTTTGTCTTTGATGTCGCAAAACATACGTATCTATCCGTCGATAGAGGTCGGTGACTTTTTCGACCAGCGTCAGATAAAGTACAGCCTGAGGTGATGCGCATGAGGCGGCACCGTTAAGAGGTGACTTTTACGGCAAAGACATGACAGCGTGCATGCGTGGCATGAAATTTGATGTGATAAAAATGTCGTCTTGTGCGTAAAGGTCCGCAACTGACGGTGTTGCGCCGTCTGACACAGGGCGACATTGGCCGAAAGAGAACGATTTGCCTCAAACAGTTGTGCGGTGTCGCCTTTTTTGACTATATTTGGACCTCTTAATTTAGTGAAAACATTACAATTTAAACAATTACATTATGGCACTTGAAATTACTTCTCAGAACTACAAAGAGCTGATTGAGTCGGGCAAACCCGTGGTGATAGATTTTTGGGCCGAATGGTGCGGTCCCTGCCGCATGGTGGCTCCCATAATAGACGAATTGGCTGCTGAATATGAAGGCAAGGTAACCATCGGCAAATGCGATGTTGACAACAACGACGAGGTGTCGGCCGAATTTAAGGTGCGCAACATTCCCACCATACTCTTCTTCAAAGGCGGTCAGCAGGTAGACAAACAGGTGGGCGCAACATCTAAAGAGGCGCTCGAACAGAAGGTCAAAGCCCTTCTCTAAAATATAGAAGTGACGTGTATTGATGGTTCAAACGCCGCATACGGGGCGTTTGAACCTTTTAGTATATGGCCGGGCGTCATGACAAAACGTCATGTTGTGCCGGTTTTTATGTCATAGTTTGTTTATGGCTACAAAGATATTGATAGACAGTAACATCCCATTCATCAAAGGGGTGTTTGAGCCTTATTTCGATGTGGATTACATCTCTGGGGCCGAGATAACGCCGCAGAGTGTCGCCGATGCCGATGTGATGGTGATACGCACGCGCACTAAGTGTGACGCCTCACTGCTCGAGGGCAGCCGTGTGGGCATGATTGCCACGGCAACGATAGGCTTTGACCACATAGACACCCGATATTGCAGCGAAAGAGGCATAGCAGTGCAACGGGCTGCCGGATGCAATGCCTATGGCGTGGTGCAATATGTGACGGCCGCGCTTGTGCATCATGGTATAACTCCCGGGGCGCGCGTTGCCGTGGTGGGGGTCGGGTCGGTGGGTGGCGCACTGGCTGCCAGGCTCAAGGAGTGGGGATTCGAGGTGATGATGGTCGACCCCCCCAGGAGCATAGAGGAGGGACCCGCCCGGTTTGTGTCGCTCAAAGAGGCGGTGGCGGCGGCCGATGTGGTGACGCTGCATGTGCCTCTGACATTGTGCGGCTGCCACAGAACTGAGTCCATGGCTGACGACGTACTGTTCGGAGCGATGAAAAGGGGGGCGCTGTTCATCAACTCGTCACGCGGCGAGGTGGTGGTGACAGAGTCGCTCAAAAAGGCGCTCGGCTCAGGACAGGTCAAGGAGGCGGTGATAGATGTGTGGGAGGGGGAGCCGGCCATAGACCGTGAGCTTTTGTCTATGGCCGGCATAGCCACGCCTCACATTGCAGGATACTCAGTGCAGGGCAAGGCCGCGGGCACATCTATGGTGGTGAGGGCCGTGGCCGAACGCTATGGCATAACGCAGTTGCGGCAATGGTGGCCCGATGATGTAGTGACCGTAGACCACTCCAAGACCATATCATGGGAACAGGTGTGCCGGCAGATGCCCCTTTACTACGACATTGCCGGCGACAGCATGGCTTTGAAGAGAGCCCCCGAAAGCTTCGAGAGCCTGCGTAACCGCTATCGCTACAGAGAGGAGTTTTTCTAAAGCGGACTGCCGCCCTCCCCTCTTGTTTTACACGCAAAAATGGCTATCTTTGCGGGGTATATTGAGGTGATAAAATCGGCTTGCCAGCCGCAAGCCCAAATTTTTATGATATGTACAAACGGATAATACGTCCTATAGTCTTCAAATTGTCGGCCGAGGCAGCTCACGGACTCACCATGTTTTTCATAAGGATGTCGCGCTACACACCCTTCTGCCGTGCCGTGATAAGCCGCCTGTTTACCGTCAAGCATCCGTGTCTGGAGCGGGAGGTGTTCGGCATGAAGTTCCGCAATCCCGTGGGGCTGGCGGCCGGACTCGACAAGAACGCCCAGGCATACAACGAGCTTGGCGCTTTCGGCTTCGGATTCATAGAGGTGGGCACCATTACGCCCAAAGCGCAGCTTGGCAACCCCAAGCCCCGTCTGTTCAGGCTGATAGCCGACACCGCCATAATAAACCGCATGGGCTTCAACAACCGCGGTGTCGACGCCGCCGTGGCCAACCTAAAGCGCAGGCACAGGGTGATAGTGGGCGGCAATCTGGGCAAGAACACCCTCACACCCAACGAGAAAGCATCGTCGGACTATCTTAAACTGTTCAGGCGTCTATATGAACATGTCGACTATTTCGTCATCAACGTAAGCTGTCCCAACATTGGCGGACTCGGCAAGCTGCAATCGGGCGAGGCTCTGCGTGAGATTGTGGACGGCATTGTCGACTTCAGACGCGGACAGACCCTCTATCGTCCCATACTGCTCAAGATATCGCCCGACCTGGAGCTTGAGCAGATAGACGAGGTCATAATGGTGTTGCGCATGTACGGACTCGACGGCATTGTGGCCACCAACACCACCACCTCGCGCGAGGGATTGCAGACCCCGGCCGCCGAGGTAGAGGCTCTCGGCAACGGCGGGCTGAGCGGCGCTCCGCTGACCAAACGGGCCATAGAGATAGTGCGTTACATACACCAAAAGACCGAGGGTAACTTCCCCATAATAGGCGTGGGTGGCATTGTGACCACTGACGATGCCGTAGAGATGATAAAGGCGGGCGCATCGCTCATACAGATATACACGGGCTTTATATACAATGGTCCGGGATTTGTGGGCCAGATATGCCGCCGCCTGATTGAAGAGTTTGAAAAAGAGCACGATAACCACACCGAGCAGCAATGAAAGCCCAAATAGTAACCATTGGCGACGAGATATTGATAGGTCAGATTGTCGACACCAACTCGGCATGGCTGGCAACGGAGCTTAACAAAAAAGGCATTGCCATAGATGAGATAGTCTCGATATCTGACCGTAAGGAGTCTATCGTAGAGACGCTCGACAACGCCTTGCGCACGCACGACCTTGTGCTTGTAACGGGCGGATTGGGGCCCACCAAAGACGACATAACCAAACAATCGTTGTGCCGGCTGTTCCGCTGCGGACTCAAAGACGACATAGAGAGCCGCGAACACACGCAAGCCATGCTGCTGGAGCGAGGCATACCGTTCACCGACCTTAACCGCGCACAATCGCTCGTGCCAGAGGTTTGCAGCGTGCTGTTCAACCGCAACGGCACCGCTCCGGGCATGCTCTTTGAACGCGACGGACATTTTCTGGTGTCGATGCCGGGGGTGCCTTACGAGATGAAGACCATATTTGCCGAGCAGCTGGCTCCGCGCCTCGACAGCATGTTCAAGCTGGGTTCGGTATATCACAAGACCATGATAACCACCGGCATTGCAGAGTCGATACTCGCCGGCAAGATAGCGCAGTGGGAAGACAATCTGCCTGAGGGGCTAAAGCTGGCATACCTGCCCAACCCCAACGGTGTAAGGTTGCGTCTCAGCTCTTACACCCTTGGCCAAGAGCAAGCAGTACAAGCTGTAGACAAGGCGTTCGGCGAGCTTGAAAAGATTATCCCCGACAACATCATAGGCTTTGAGGGCGACACCATAGAGAGCGTTGTGGCGGGGCTTCTCGCCACCCGCCGACAAACCCTGTCGGTGGCCGAGTCGTGCACCGGCGGACGCATAGCATCGAGATTTACAGCAATGCCGGGAGCCTCGGAATATTTCCTGGGCGGAGTGACATCGTATTCGGTGGCAATGAAAAGCGCGGTATTGGGGGTGCCGGCGCAGATGATAGAACAAGAGGGGGTTGTCAGCCTCGCCGTGGCAGCATCTATGGCCGAGGGCGTCAGGCGTCTGACAGGCAGCGACTTCGCAATAGCCACGACAGGGGTGGCAGGACCCACGGGCGGCAGCGAAGAGACTCCGGTGGGCACCGTGTGCATGGCCGTGGCGACACCCTGGGGTACCGTGACCGACAGACGCGTTTTCAACTCCGAACGGCAGGTGACCATAGAACGGGCATCGGCTCACGTAATCAACATGTTACGGGAGCAGCTGAAAAACGGGGACAGGTGACATCCGCCTCTACACACTGCGCATGGCGGCATCATTGCTCCTCTGAGGTCATGCCAAGGTGTGCGCCCGCTATTCCTCTGCGCACAAACGGAATGCGGCCGACAGGTCAAAGGGGTTGTCTCCCAAAGGTTATCAATGTCTGCACTTGCCTGTTGAGTCTGCTTTATACAAAAATGTACGTAAAGTGTTGGTTTTCTCGTATAAAAAACATATCTTTGCGGTCGAGTTGAAGTGGGTCCGTCAAGGCTGCAAGCATATATACGACTGATATTCAGTGCAGTATATTGCGTTTTGGCTTATCGACTTCGGCTTGTGAAAGGTAATTATAACAATAAAAAACGACTTTTCGATGAAAGTTTGTCAGATCACCGGTAAAACGGCTCAAGTGGGTCACAACGTGTCTCACTCGAACAAGAAGACCAAAAAGATCTTTAACCCCAACCTCAAGGTCAAGAGATTCTTCTGGGAAGAAGAGAACAGATGGATCACCCTCAAGGTTTCGGCAAAAGGTATGCGCACAATCAACAAGAAGGGGCTGGACGCAGCTCTCAGAGACGCCATTGCGCTGGGAATCATTTACTAAATCCAACATTAACAATCTATTATGGCAAAAAAAGGTAACAGGGTTCAGGTTATCTTGGAGTGCACTGAACACAAAGAGAGCGGTATGCCAGGCATGTCTCGGTATATCACAACCAAGAACAAGAAAAACACTCCCGACAGAATGGAGCGTAAGAAGTACAACCCCATCCTCAAAAGAGTAACAGTTCACAGAGAGATTAAATAACTTTAAGTCATGGCAAAGAAAGTTGTTGCAACCCTTAAAACAGGTGCCGGTAAAAGCAGAACCAAATGTATTAAGATGGTAAAGTCTGAAAAAACAGGCGCTTACGTCTTCAAATCAGAGGTTGTGCCCAACGAAGAGATAAAAGATTTCTTCAACCGCAAATAATTTTTATGTTATTGAGAGGTTTTCGCCTCTTAATACAAAAAGCGTCTTGTTTTACACGGACGCTTTTTGTATTTTTGCATCCGCAGCAACACAAGAAGAGCACACTACCCTGCCCCGCCTCGGCTTAGACGACAAAGGGTGCGCAAAGGGCTTTCGCAAGAGTAGCAGTGCTCTTATGTGGTCGCCTGACAGGCTCAGTTACAGACTATCAGGGCACTATATAGTGACATATAAACCGAGTTAAACCATGGGACTATTCTCTATATTCAAAAGAAGCGAGAAACAAGAGATGAGCGAGGCCACAGACCTCGAAAAGGGACTCTCTAAAAGCAAGGAGTCAATATTTTCCAAACTTTCGCGCGCCGTTGCCGGCAAGTCGAAGGTAGACCAAGATGTGCTCGACTCGCTCGAAGAGATATTGATAACTTCGGATGTGGGCGTCGACACCACAATCAAGATAATAGAACGCATAGAGCAAAGGGTGGCGCGCGACAAATATATGTCGACAGAGGAGTTGGACGCCATATTGCGCTCAGAGATAAGCACGATGCTCTTGGAAAAAGAGAATGGCAAGGTGGAGTATGCGGGTAAGGATGGCATGCCCTATGTTGTTATGGTTGTTGGCGTTAACGGCGTAGGCAAGACCACCACCATAGGCAAGATAGCATCGCGCCTGAGTGCCTCGGGCAAGAAGGTGTTTCTCGGGGCGGCCGACACTTTCAGGGCTGCTGCCATAGACCAGCTGTGCGTGTGGGGCGAACGTTCGGGGGCAACGGTCATAAAGCAGAATATGGGCTCTGACCCCGCGTCGGTGGCCTTCGACACCCTCAGATCGGCAGTGGCCCACAAGGCCGACATAGTGCTGATAGACACGGCAGGGCGTCTGCATAACAAGATAGGGCTGATGAACGAGCTTACCAAGATACGCGATGTGATGTCTAAAGTGGTGCCCGACGCTCCGCATGAGGTGTTGCTGGTACTCGACGGCTCGACGGGACAAAACGCCGTCGAACAGGCACGTCAGTTCACCGAGGCCACCAAGGTGACAGCTCTGGCCGTAACCAAGCTCGACGGCACGGCCAAAGGAGGTGTGGTGATAGGCATAAGCGACAGATTTTCAGTACCGGTGCGCTTCATAGGTGTCGGCGAGGGGATAGACCATCTGCAAGAGTTTGACGCCAAACTATTTGTAGACACATTGTTCAAAAAATAGTCGCACCACCTGTAACGCCATGAAAGCTAAGAAGATAAACATAATAACATTAGGCTGCTCCAAAAACACGGTCGACTCTGAGCGCATATTGGGTCACCTGTCGCTGGCGGGGTTTGCCGTGTTGCACAACGCCGACGCCCACGCCGCCGACACCGTCGTTATCAACACCTGCGGATTTACCGCCGACGCCAAGGACGAGTCTATAGAGATGATACTCAAAATGGCCTACGCCAAGCGCGAGGGCATAATAAAGCGCCTGTATGTAATGGGCTGTCTGTGCGAGCGTTACAGACGTGAGCTGCAAGAAGAGCTGCCCGAGGTGGACGCCCTGTTCGGCGTGAACGACTTCCGCCAGATAGTGGCTGAGGTGACCGGAATGCCCATGGAGCCGGGTGTGGCGCGCAAGCTCACAACACCCTCCCACTATGCCTACCTCAAGATATCGGAGGGGTGCAACTGGGGCTGCGGCTACTGCGCCATACCACTGATAAGGGGTCCTCATGTGTCGGTACCACAGGAGGTGCTGCTCAGAGAGGCGCAAGAGCTGGCCGCCAAGGGAGTCAAAGAGCTGATAGTGATAGCCCAAGACACCACCTATTACGGACTCGACCTCTATGGCGAACGTCGCTTGGGACAGTTGTTGCGCGCGCTCTGCAAGATTGACGGCATTGAATGGGTGAGGCTTCATTACGCATATCCCGCCCACTTCCCCGACGATGTCATTGAGGCGATGGCAGAAGAGTCAAAGATATGCAAATATCTCGACATACCCTTTCAGCACATATCAGACAACATGCTCTCGTCTATGCGTCGCGGCATAACAAAAGCCGAAACACTGGCGTTGATAGATAAACTGAGGCGAGAGGTGCCCGGCATAGCCATACGCACCACCCTTATAACCGGATATCCGGGAGAGAGCAACTCTGACTTCGAGGAGCTGACGGAGTTTGTCAGACAATGCCGGTTTGACCGTCTGGGGGTCTTCACATACTCAGAGGAGGAGGGCACCTACTCGGCCAAGAATCTCAAAAACAACGTGCCACAACGCAAAAAAGAGGAGAGGCGCGCCACTATAATGTCCATTCAGGAAGAGATAAGCCTTGACAACAACATAAACAAGATGCAAGGCACTGTACAAAAGGTGATAATAGACCGCATAGAAGAGGGCTTTTATGTGGGACGCACGCAGTATGACTCGCCCGAGGTGGACCAGGAGGTGCTCATAGAGGCTCAAGTGCCGCTGACTGTCGGCGACTTCTATGACGTTCGTATCGACAAGGCTGACATGTTTGACCTCTATGCGCACATAGTGTGAGGCCCCTTTTTTGAAAAAATAGGGGAAATATTTTCGTAATCACACTAAAAATATTAACTTTGTTGTGGAATAACTCCGAATAACACGCAACGCAATGAATATCGAACAGTTGGCCAAAAAAGTTGCCCGCCTCGTCGAGACGGCACGCAAACTTAAAACCGACAATGAACGATATGCGGCGGAAAGGGAGCGGTTCATTAACGAAAGAAAAGAGCAGGAGAGAAAAATTGCAGAGCTGAAAAAGCGCATACACGCCTTAGAACTGGCCGGAGGGCTGGTTTTGTCGGAAAACGGAACGGCACCGGCTCGCAAAAAAGTTGCCAAAATCTTGCGGGAGATTGACGCACTCCTGGCTCTGACCACTGAAACGGTCGATGTTGGATAAAGCGATATAATACTGCCTTATGGGTGATGACAGCAAGCTGGTAATCAGAATCAAACTCGGCGAAAGGGAGTATTCGATGTCGGTGGACAGAGATAACCCGACAAAAGAGCATAACATCAGAAAGGCCGCCAAGATAGTGGGCGACAAGTACACCAAGTACATGACCACGCGTCAGGGATTGGAGCCGATAGACTGTTATGCCCTGCTCGCCTTGGAGATGTCGGTGAAAAACATAGAATTGCAGACCAAGTCGGAAGAAGAGAAGATTATCGAAAAAAAACTCGAAGAGTTGGAATCGGAGATTGACTCGGCCCTCTCGACGGTAGGCAAATGAGATAGATCAGCTTTCGGTCGAAATGATCGGAAAATAACAAAACGCTCTTTTCATATAAAAGATACTCATCCCGCATGGATCTTTAGTTTGCGAAACTTAACAATTATTTACTTTTCGAGTAAAACTCGGTTTATCGAAAACAGGCCTTAACCCCCTCGGGGTTTCACTTTATGTGGACGTTGGACGTTTGAGATAAAACGGAAACTCAAACCATGATTTTTTGAAGTTTTCGTCAACAACCAAGGCCATGTGGGTTTTTTATTTGCCTGTTGTGATACGACACAGAGGCACAACAGTGAGGGCAATGCCCCACTCTGCCGAAAACACGAAATTAACCGATTATAAACCTGTGGATTACCACAAATAAAAACAAAATAAACAACTGATAAATGGATGCATCAATGATTGCAATCGTGATAAAAGCACTCGTTGCAGCGGCAATAGCTGCTTTTGTTACGATTGTCATAACCAACAGGACACTCAGGCGTCGTCGTGAGCAGATGATAAAAGAGGCTGAGAGTCAGGGTGAAATGATAAAGAAAGAGAAGATACTCCAAGCCAAGGAGCGTTTTATTCAGCTTAAAGCAGAGCACGACAAGGCGGTCAACGAACGCAACAACAAGCTGGCGCAGGCCGAACAACGTGTAAAGCAGCTTGAGAGCAATCTTCAGAAAAAAGAAGAGCAACTCACCCGTGCCACCGAAGAGGCCCAGAACACCAAACGCAAGTTTGAACTTCAGTCAGAGGCCCTCGAACGCAAGAAAGAGGAGTTTGACAAGCTACAGAAAGAGCAGATACAACGCCTTGAGCAGGTGAGCAATATGTCCTCAGAGGAGGCTAAGAACATTTTGATTGACATAATGAAGTCAGAGGCGCAAAGCGAAGCCACCACATATATAAACGACATTATAGACGACGCCAAAATGACGGCTGGCAAGGAGGCTAAACGCATTGTCATTCAGACAATTCAGCGTGTGGCCACCGAGACGGCCATAGAAAACTCGGTGACTGTATTCAACATCGACTCTGACGAGGTCAAAGGCCGCATCATCGGTCGGGAGGGCCGCAACATACGCGCACTTGAGGCCGCTACAGGCGTCGAGATAGTCGTGGACGACACCCCCGAGGCCATCATTCTGTCGGCTTTCGACCCCGTGCGTCGTGAGATTGCCCGTCTGGCCCTGCACCAGTTGGTGACCGACGGACGCATACATCCGGCTCGCATAGAGGAGGTGGTGGCCAAAGTGCGCAAGCAGATAGAAGAAGAGATTGTCGAGGTGGGCAAACGTACCGCCATCGACTTAGGCATACACGCACTACACCCCGAGCTGATACGTCTTATTGGCAAGATGAAGTATCGCTCGTCATACGGACAGAACCTATTGCAGCACTCGCGAGAGGTGGCCAACCTCTGCGGCGTGATGGCGGCAGAGCTGGGGTTGAATCCCAAGCTGGCAAGACGTGCCGGATTGCTTCACGATATCGGCAAAGTGCCTGACGATGAGCCCGAATTGCCGCACGCTATAATAGGTATGAAGTTTGCCGAGAAATACAAAGAGAAACCCGAGATATGCAACGCCATTGGCGCTCACCACGACGAGATAGAGATGAACTCTCTCATTGCCCCGATAGTGCAGGTGTGCGACGCCATCTCTGGTGCTCGCCCCGGCGCCCGACGAGAGGTTGTCGAAAGCTACATCAAGCGTCTCAAAGAGATGGAAGAGCTGGCTCTATCATATCCCGGCGTGCTTAAGACATACGCCATTCAGGCAGGTCGCGAGCTGCGCGTGATTGTCGGAAGCGAAAAACTAAGCGATGCAGAAGCCGACATACTCTCTCACGATATCGCCAAAAAGATACAAGACGAAATGACATATCCCGGTCAGGTCAAAATAACCGTAATACGGGAAACACGATCTATATCTTACGCCAAGTAATTGACACTGCCGGAAATGTGCCTTGCCGTCACTGCGGATAATGGTTTGCTGAAACTGCCTCCGGCGGCCCTTCCGGGGGAGGGGTCACGGACCCCGTTTTGATATTTTTGAGGAACAACTAAGCGGATAAGTACAGCTATCCCATAAATGTGTTTCGACATACGTCTCACACATTTATGGAATAGCTGTTTTTGGCCCTTGGGCTGAGTGCCTGAAAGATATTAGGCAGGGGCATGACTCTCGACGGAAAAACGCGAAAGCAAAACAGAAAACATGACAGTAGGAAGGCAAAACATAGCAACATGACGGCAACGCACGCACAACCGAACCGCCCGCCAGCTACGACCCAACTCTGACGCTTACGCAAGCCCTCGGGTAAGAATCAAAGAAATCAAAGAACCAAAGAATTAATCATTGGCGGACACAACGCACGCTAAAACCGTAACGCTTAATGCTGCCATCGCCCACGGTCAAATCACTGCTATAGAAGGACAGGCTGTACGCGTTGCCAGAACCATCGGCCACTGACGACCAATAGGTGCCCCACGTACCCGCAGTGTCCAACGTACCGGACGAATCGTAGTTGCGGCTACCGACAGCGGGAAACTCCAGTTTCTTGGAACTATCTGTTTTTAGTGTCAAGGTGATATATCCGTAATCAGAAGAAGACCATCCTCCGCCGTTTGTGCGTGTGCAATTATCTATCAGATTCTGATACTCTGTATTGGTTGGCAGACGGTAACC
>JAIECQ010000096.1 GCA_029068395.1 Rikenellaceae bacterium | reverse complement strand
GGCTGAAAGAGAAAGAAATGCGGAAAAACTCATCTGATTTTTATCTTGAAAACATCAAAAAGAGTTGGAATAATTCAAGAGCATGGATAACTTATAATATTGCCGGTAAGGCAAATTGACGAAACCGTTGGGCAGGCCTAGCTTAGGCGACATATTTGCCGGCCGATATCCGTAGCGCACATGCTCGCCACATGCGCCTGACATTTATAATGTGCTTAAAACCACCGATATGGCGTCAGATATGTTGTGAATGGAATGTCTGAGCGGCATGTGTATGCCATTATTTTACAAACCAGGGTTGCGGATTGATGGGTGTCGTCTCTTTCCAGAGCTCGAAATGGAGGGTGTTTTCCGATGATATGACACCTATGTGCTGACCCGCCGTGACCTTGTCGCCGGCCTTGACGAATGCTTTCGATAGGTTGGAGAATACTGTGATATAACTGCCGTGGCGCACCATGACGGTGGTGCCCATGCCTTGAAGTATGAACACCTTGGTGACCTGGCCCGCAAACACGGCCCGTGCATTGCTCGACGATTTGGCCGTGAACGTGACCCCTTTGTTGTCTATTTTGAGCGTGGGCTGGAGAGGGTGGGGGTGGATGCCGAAAAATTCGGTTATTACGCCTCCGGCGACAGGATAGGGTAGTTTGCCCTTGGCGGCGGTGAAATTGCCCGTCAATTTGGCCAAAGCGGCGTTGCTGACGTTGCCGGCAGCATCCTTGCGGGCCTGTTCTTCAATTATTTTGCGTATCTCTTTTTGCAGCCGTTCTATAGTGTTGCGGTTTTTGGCGATGGATGAGCCTATGTTTTTCTCCTCCTTGCGCAACGATTCTATCTCTTTGCGGTAGCCGGCCTCCTCTGCGGCCAGCTTGGCCATCTCCCGGCTGCGAGACTCAAGGGTTGCGGCAAGCTCTTTTTCGCGCTCGTGCAGGCGGTTAGTCTCTTGCGCTATGCGCTGGCTGGTGCGCGTGATTTCGGCACCCTTCAGGCGGCGTATCTCCATGTGGCGACGCAGATAGGCCGCACGGCGCGTCATCTCGCCCAAGTCTTTGGCAAGGAAGATAAACGTGACGTAATTGCCCGTCTTGTACTCCTTATAGGCGGTGACGGCAATGGCTGCGTACTCTTTTTTGAGGCGCGAGAGGTTGCGCGACAGCGTGTCGAGGCTTTTGTTGTTGTGCGATATGTCGTTGCGTATTATCTGGGCCTGACCGTCTAACGACTCTATGATACTTTTGCGGTTCTTGATATTGCTGCCCACCAAAGCCAGGTTGGAGAGGCTGCTTTTCTGTCTGTTTTTGTTGTCTTTGAGAAGCTCGTTGCTCTTCTTGATCTCGGCCTCGGCATGGGCTATGTTTTTCTTCAACGCGTCGACGGTCTGCCCCTCAGCATAGAGACAGACCGCAACAAAAGCTATTGTGAGCAGGTAACGCAATGTCAGTATATGGCTTCGAATTGTTGTAGGAATCTGATGTCGTTCTCGAAATAGAGACGCAGGTCTTTGACCCCATATTTGAGCATGGCGATGCGTTCGACACCCATGCCGAAGGCGAAGCCCGAATATTTGTGCGAGTCGATGCCGCATGCCTCCAAAACATTGGGGTCGACCATGCCGCAGCCCATAATCTCGAGCCAGCCTGTGCCCTTGCACACGTTACATCCCTTGCCGCCACACAGGTTGCACGACACGTCAACCTCGGCAGACGGCTCGGTGAACGGGAAGTAAGAGGGACGCATCCTTATGGTGGCATCTTCGCCGAACATCTCTTTGGCGAAATAGAGTATGGTCTGTTTGAGGTCGGCAAACGAGACTCCCTCGTCTATATAAAGACCCTCCACCTGATGGAATATGCAGTGCGCGCGGTATGATATCGCCTCGTTGCGGAAGACACGGCCCGGGCACACTACCCTGATGGGAGGACGCTGGTTTTGCATCACACGCACCTGTATGGAGCTGGTGTGGGTGCGAAGAAGTATGTCGGGGTCTTTCTCGACGAAAAAGGTGTCTTGCATGTCGCGAGCAGGATGCTCGGGAGGGAAGTTGAGCGCCGAGAAGACATGCCAGTCGTCTTCTATCTCGGGACCGTCGGCAGTGGTGAACCCAAGACGTGAAAAGATGTTGACTATCTGGTTTTTGACAAGTGAGATAGGGTGGCGGCTGCCTATGTGACGCTCGCTGGCCGGACGGCTCATGTCTATACCCATTTCGGTGGCATCACTTAAGCTGTCAAGGCTCTCTTTAAGTTCGTTGATCTTGGCCAACGTCTTGTTTTTGAGCTCGTTGATGGCCTTGCCTATCTCGCGTTTCTGCTCGCCTGAAAGGCTCTTGAACTCCTCGAAAAGGGCGGTAAGCTCGCCTTTTTTTCCTAAAAGTTTTATTCTGAACTCTTCAACTTCGTTTATTGTCGCGGGTTTGAACTGGCCGACCTTTTTAAGAAGATTCTCAATCTTATTCTGCATGGTATTGTCTGTAATATTTTTTTGTTTCCTCTGCACTGAGGCGTTTTAATGTAGTGCCTGTTATTATTATGTCATCAACGGGACGGTCGTTTGCATCCGTAGCAGTAGCGGCAATGGCATCAACCACATCCATGCCATTTATGACATATCCGAAAACGGTATATGCACCGTCAAGGTGGGGGGTGCCGCCCAACTCTCTGTAAAGACGGCGAACTGAGTCGGGGTATATTATGTGTGACTTGTTTAACATGTTGTCCGTCACTTTGTTACCTCCCTGTACTATGTAGAAGTGAGAGCCCGACGACAGCCTTTGCGGATTGGCCGCATCGCCCTCTCGCGCCGCACCTACGGCTCCTCGTATGTGGTAAAGGCCATCTTTTATCTCGGGGTGCACCTTGTCTCCACCCTCGCCATCGCCTAAAGCGACACCTGCCGCAGCACCTTTAGACTGAGGATCACCCGTTTGTATGACGAACGACTCTATAACACGATGAAAAAGCAGCGAGTCATAGAACCCATTGCCGCACATATCGGCAAAGTTGTCGCGGTGATCGGGGGTTTCGTTGAAGAGCATTATCTCTATATCGCCTTTGTTGGTGGCGATGGTGACCGACAGGGCTCTATCAGAGGCGTTGCGGCCGCATGATGCCGTCAGCGACAGCAGGCCGACAGCCAAAAAAGTGCGGAAATATCTTCTCATCTTAGACAGATATCTGGTTAGATTGTACAAAAATAAGCAATATTGGCGAAAAAGCAATATCAAAACCTCTGTTCAATGAATTGATACACACTATCCCTCCCTCATTGCTGCCACAGCCGTGTTGCAGCCACGGCGGATAATGCCTTGCCGTCACTGCGGATAATGGTTTGCTGGCACTGCCGTTATTTTGCTGGCACTGCCTCCGGCGGCCCTTCCGGGGGAGGGGTCACGGACCCCGTTTTGATATTTTTGAGGAACAACTAAGCG
>JAIECQ010000095.1 GCA_029068395.1 Rikenellaceae bacterium | reverse complement strand
TTAGAGCCGGAGGTGAACTTGATATATCCATAATCGGATGAACTCCATCCTCCGCCGCGACTGACGGTACTGCTGTTAATGAGAGCCTGAAACTCTGTATCGGTAGGCAGACGGTAACCCTCGGGACATGGGTGGGTATTCCAGTTGCTGGGGTAAGTCGACGTGTTCCATGACCCGCTCGGAGTGGCGCCGGAAGCTGATGAAGTTGTGGTATTCCACGCCACATTGATGCCCCACTGGTAGAACTTACCATGAGACTCTGCGCGAGTACCGTTGCACTGTGACGGCAACTTGGTGGCGAAGGTAGCGCCGCCAGAGGCCTGCTTGGGGTTGGCAAGGTTGCTTGTCGCTCAACGTGGCGATTCCTGCGGCTGCCTTTCTGAGGGTCTACTCTTTAGCGATAGTTGTAAAGCTGGTCTCTCAGACGAGGCGTGAATCCGGCACTTTGAATGGCCTTCACCATGCGGTCGGCATCGAGAGTCGTGCCGGAAATGCCTGTCGACGACACGACATTCTCCTCTATCATTATAGAACCCATGTCGTTGGCGCCGCAGCGTAGAGCCTTCAATCCCGTCTCTATGCCTACCGTGAGCCACGATGCCTGTATGTTGGCTATGTTGTCGAGCACTAACCGAGCCAGCGCCACCACCCGCAAATAGTCGTCTGCCGATGTATGCGCTACCACCCCTTCACGTTCGAGACGGGTGCCGCCGCTGCAATATGGCCAGGCTATAAAGGCAATGAAACCGTGCGCGCCGGCAGGTTTGGCATCTTGCAGGCTACGCAGGCTCATAAGGTGAGCGATCAGCTCTTGCGGAGTCTCTTTGTGGCCGAACATCATGGTTGCCGAAGTGGGTATGCCGAGCCTGTGAGCCTCTGCCATAACCTCTAACCACTCTTCGGCCGAACACTTGCCCGGCGATATCTCCCGCCTCAGAGGTGTCGACAATATTTCGGCTCCGGCACCCGGCAGCGAATCGAGCCCCGCCTCTGTCAGCCTTGTCAGCACCTCGGTCACGCCAAGACCGCTTATGCGGGCAATGTGCCACACTTCGGGCGGACCTAACGCATGCAGTCTCACCTCGGGATAACGCCGTTTAAGCTCGCGAAACAGCTGCTCGTAAAATGTGATGTCGAGGTGCGGATGCATTCCGCCCTGCAACAGCAGCTGATCGCCTCCAAGCTCCAACATGCGCTTTATCTTGGTGTCATACTCCTCTATAGAGGTTATGTAGCCGTCGGGGTTGCGGCTTCCTTTGACGTGAAAGTTGCAGAACTTGCATCCGCTCACGCACACATTGGTTATGTTGACGTTGCGGTCTATCTGCCAAGTGACTATGTCGCCCGGATGTATGCGTGCGCGCACTCTGTCGGCAGCTGCGGCAATGACCTCTAAAGGGGCGTCGCTAAATAGTGTCAGGGCCTCTTGGGCGTCTATCCTGCCTCCGGACTCTGCCCGGTCCAGTATGTTGTAAATGCGGTTCATGGGTGGGTGGGGTGGCTGAAATAAAAAACAGGCATTCCACGCATGGTGCGCGAGAATACCTGTCGATTTTTTGTCTGTCGTATGCTTAGAGCTTGATCGCACCGACGGGGCAAACGTCTGCGCAAGTACCGCATTCGGTGCAGGTGTCGGGATCGATAGAGTAAACGTCGCCGGCAGAGATTGCGCTAACGGGGCATTCGTCAATACATGTGCCACATGCGGTGCACATTGTTTCGTCAATTTTGTAAGCCATAATTGATATAATTTATTAGTGTCAATACAGTCACAAAGGTATAATAATTTATCTTTCCGAACAAATAAAATTAATGCGATTGCCTTGCAAATATGTCGCTGTCCGCACGGCTAACCTTAGCCGTGTATGTGCGTCTTGTTGCCTCATACTCTATGAGGCCTATTTTGCCTACACCTGTCCGTTGAGATTAGGCGGTCACTCAAAATAAAAAGGAGGCGACGAGCCTCCTTTTTATTTGCCTCCCTGTTTCCTGTGACCCCCATTACAGCCCCCTCGTTGCAGGAACCGTTTCCGTCTATGCCTCTATTTGCAGCGCTCTCTTTACAGTGATTCCTATTTACACGGCGGGTCCCCTTTCAGCGGCTCCCTCTCCTTCCGGTCCCACTCTCCTGCTCGGCTCCCCACCTTTCTTCTCAGACCCTCACCTTTCTGCTCAGGCCCCTCTTTCCTGCTCGGCTCCTCTTTCCTGCTCAGGCCCCTTTCCGAGGCCCTCTGAGGTGGTGGGTTATTGCAGTTTGAGCCTTTGGCCTCGTTTTATCTGATAGGTCAGAGGCATGCCGTTCACCTTGGCTAACTTGGCCACATGAATGCCATACTTCTGCGATACATAATTGAGCGTCTCGCCCTTGATGACCTGATGCGACCTGTAGCCGTTACGCACCACGTTGGTCTTGGGGCTTATATATACTATGCTGCCCGACGTTATGCCCGTAGGCTCAGAGTCGAACTCGTTATATTTCATCAACTTTGACTTGCGTATGCGCAATGACGACGCTATAGACTCAAGTGTCTGACCCTGAGAGGCTATTACGCAGAGGCAACCGTTGTTTTTGTATATGGGCACACCCCGTTTCTTTCCTGCCGAGGGCAGGCCTGCGGGGTCAAACTTAGGGCCGTTGTAGTAGCCTGCCGGAGCACCCAGCGGAGCGCCGTAAACTCCCTCGGAGGTGCCGCTTGGACGCACCGGCTCTGGGGCGGGTATCATGCTTATCTGCTTGCGCGGCCTGCTCTCATATTCGTAATAGTCGTCTTGCTGCGGCTTGTATGAAGGCTTTGACGATGTCTGCGGACGGGTGGTCACCGTTGTTGTGGTGTTCTGCGGACGTGTCACGGTGTTTTGCGGATATCTGCTGTTAGATGTCTGCGGCAGCCTGCTTGTCGACGCCGTCTGCTGGGTGCGGTTGTTGCCCGACACCACGGTAGGACGCGGTATCGTCACCGTCGTAGGGTAGGGCGAGCGTGATGTTACCGATGTCGCCGAGGTGTAAGGCGGCCTGTATGAGTAGTCGGCATCTAATGAGCCGTCAGCATCCGGCAGCTCGGGACGTGAATACCTCGGCGGACGGGTAGTGCCTCCTATCACCTTGGGCGGCGGCACTATCACCGGACCGGAGTTTTGTCCGCGCGAGCCTCCGGTGCGATTGGTTACGGGCGGCGGCAATGTCTCGTTACGTCGCGGTGTGGTGTTGTTTTTGTTTTCAACCTGCTCTTTGGGGCGGGTGTTGTCGGTCACGCGAGTGGTCACGGTGGGCTGCTCAGGCTCTTTGCGTCCCGCGCCTGAAGAGTTTGCCACTTCAAGGTCGAGGTTCTGAAGCCCGTATTGCTCTATGGTGCGAATCAGCATGTTGGAATAGTCGGGGTTGGTGGCATAGCCTGCCTGGCTCAGACCCCGCGCCCAGCTTCTGTAGTCGGTGGGGTTGAGATCGAATAGGAAACGGTAGCGCTGCGAGCCTGACAGAAAGTCAGAGTGGTCGCGAAACGAGTCGTAAGCGCTTCGATAGCTGCGGAAACACTCGTCTTTCTGGTCGTCGTCATGATATATCACACCGCCTTTCCACGTGCTTTTGCACTTTATGCCGAAGTGGTTGTTGGCGTTGAGGGCCAAAGGGCTGTTGCCACTGTCAGACTCCACCAGCGCCTGTGCCATCTTTATGCTTGCGGGGATGCCATACTCTTGCATGGCCTCGATGGCGAGATTTTTATAGGTGTCGATATATTCAATGGCGGTCATTCGACGCTGTTGCTTCTCGGCGCCGAAAGCTGCCGGAAACAGTTGGCAGACAAGAATCAGTACGAGCAGAGTTCTTTTCATAATTCGAACCGTAAATTAAACCTCTAATTTTTAATTAACTAATACTCTGATGTATATCTTCTTGTATAATATGTGATATCCCTGTATAAGATACGGTCTGTATAATAGACATGGCAAAGATAATAAAAAAAGTTAAACAACACCTTCGGTCGCGGGCGTTTTTTTATCAGACATGGCCGTTGCCGTCACTGTCTTGATGAATGATTTTTGGGGTGTCGCTTTTGGATGCACACGTTTGCAGTCTGTGTCAACGTACGGTTTCCTGTGAAACGTGTGCTGTCGTTATGTCGGTTGTCTCTTTGTCGGCAGTTGTGCTTGCTATGGTCGCATTGCTCTTGAAGTCAAAAACATACAGACGCAGAGACGTCAAAACACTCCCGGCAGTGAGGTCTCCGCGCCGAAAAAGAAAAGAGCGTTACCGTGAGCCGGCTGCCGAGCTTGGGTGCTGTGCCGTCCGAATCTCGGGTGTCGGTCTTCGGGTAATATGGCGCCGTACGACTAATAGTCAAAGCTGCTTCCGCCTATAAATTCGCGTATCAGCGACGTTGGCGGCACCTCTTTGTCGTCTATCGGCATGAAGAAGTCGAGCATCTTGAGCAGGCGACGTGCCTCGCTGTACTCTTTTTCGGTGTCCGGCACCTCCATGAGCAGGGGCTCGGCATATCTTTTCAGTATGCTGATCTCGAATATCAGCGAGCTGTTGAACATGTAGTCGGCCTCCTCCTGATAGGGGAATATGTTCTTCTCCTCTCCCCGGCGCACGCTTCCCCAGCGACGCAGGGTGTCGAGGGCGGTGTGCGAACGGTATTTGCTGTCACGCACTATGCGCCTGAGCAGACGGTTGTCGGTGGTCGAAAAGCGCGACAGGTTGTCCATCGATATGGTGGTGAGGGCCGATACGTATATGCGGAACGTGTTGTCGTCGGGTATGTCACGCGCCACGGCGGGGTTGAGGGCGTGAATGCCCTCTACTATTATCACCGAGTTGGGCGACAGCCTCATGCGTGTGCCGTCGTAATATCGCCGCCCCTCCTTGAAGTCAAACTTGGGCACCTCAACCTCCTGCCCTGCGATAAGACGACCCAGGTTGTCGTTGAAAAGCTCCAGGTCTACGGCCTCCAGCGCCTCGAAGTCGTGTTTGCCGTTCTGGCCCAATGGCGTCTTGTCGCGGTCTACGAAGTAGTTGTCCATCGACAGCACCACGGGGTCTAACCCGAACACCCTCAGCTCTATGTTGAGCCTCATGCCGAAGGTGGTCTTGCCGCTCGACGACGGACCCGATATCAATATCAGCTTCAGCCCCTTGTGCCGACGCTCCATTATGGTGTCGCTAAGGGCGGTGAACAGCCTCTGCTGTAACGCCTCGCCTATCTTTATTATGTCGCCGCCCCTGCCCTCTATTATCTTGGAGTTGAGCAAGCCTATGTTAGAGACGTCGAGCACTTTAAGCCACTCTTTGTGCATCTTGAACACGTCATACATCTTCTCTATGCCTCCCGACTCGTCTATCTGCAAAGGGTTGTCGCGACGGGGCACGCACAGCAGAAAACCTTCGTGAAAGGGTCTTACGTCAAACACCTTCACCATTCCCGACGAGGTGGCCAAGGTGCCGTAGAAATAGCCGTGTACGTCGGCCATGTCGTTGACCGTGGCATAGAGGTGGCGCCGCGTGTTGAGTAGTCTCAGCTTGTCGCTCTCACCGGCATAGATGGCTTCGGCCTCGGTGCGATACACTATCTGACGCGTTATGGGTATGTCGGCCTCGGTAAGCTCGCGCATACGTCCGGCTATCGCCTCGGCCATGCCGTCGCATGGCTCCACCCCCTCTACAACGAAGTAGAAGCCCCTGCCTAACGAGTGTTGTATCTTGAGCACCCCCCGGGGATAGAGGTCGCGCACCGCCTTGTAAAGCACGAAGAAGAGAGTGCGCTGATATACCCGCGCCCCCTCGAAGTGGGTGGCGTCTATGAAACGTACACTCTTGGGTTCGTAAACGCGGTAGTTGAGGTCTTTCGATTTGTTGTTGACATAAGCGGCTATGAACGGATAGCTGTCCTTTGCCGGCAGCATCATGGCGACCTCGCCCAAAGAGATGCCCTTTGATACAACTATCTCACTGTCATTATTCTCGCATCTTATCTTTACTGTCTCCATATCTATGGTGTACTGAAAAATTATTGGTCGTCTACGGCAAACGTTTGTCTTTATGTGACGGAGGGCTTGACGTCTGCCCCTTGCTTTAAGTAGTCTTTTAAAAGATGTATCCTTACGCCCTTTTTATCACCTCGGCAAACAGCGACGCCATTTTGGCGGTGGCGCGACGTCCTGCCTCAAGCACCTCTGAGTGGTCGGGCGGAGTGGGGTTGTCGGGGTCGTTGATGTTGGTTATGAGCGATGCCGCCATCACCTCCATGCCGGCATGACGCGCCGCAATCACCTCTGTGGCTGTCGACATGCCCACGGCGTCGCCACCTATCGAGCGGTAGAATCGCACCTCTGCCGGGGTCTCGTACGACGGTCCCGTGACGGCCACATAGACACCCTCGCGCAGCTCTAACCCTAACCCGTCGGCCGCCTCAGAGGCCGCCTTGCGCAGCCTTGGCGAATATGCGTCTACCATAGAGGGAAAACGCACCCCCAGACGCTCTTCGTTGGGTCCTATCAAAGGGTTGGGTATGAAGCTGATGTGGTCTTTTATCACCATTATGTCACCCACCGACAGACCCTCGCCTATGCCGCCCGCCGCATTAGACAGCAGCAGGGTGCGCACCCCCATCGCCGCCATCAGCCTCACGGGGAAGACCGTCACCGCTGCGGGATAGCCCTCATAGAAGTGAAACCGTCCGTTCATCATGACCACCCGCCTGCCTTTTATGGTGCCGAGTATCATGTTGCCCGAGTGACCCTCGACTGTAGGTGTCGGAAATCCGGGAATGGCCGAATAGGGTATCGTCACCGGCGACTCCACCAGCTCAGAGAGCGACCCTAACCCCGAACCAAGTACCACGCCTGCCTCCGGTACAAATTCCGCGGCCCTCTCCATGGCAAAGTCTATAAAGGGGGCACAGTCGCCGCTTTTGATAATATAGCTCATAATTAATTGTTTATGTTCGGCAAGTGTTTGCGCCATGCACGTTGTTTGTGTTTGGCAATTGCTCGTGTGCGACAAATTGTCTATACGCGGGCCGGCAAAAAACATGCCTATACACATCTTTTGGTAAAGATAAGCCAAAACAATTGAAAAAACAAGCGATAAAATAGCGGTGAGCCACAGAGATTGTTATTTTGACCCGTTGCCAACTGCAATTCGCTCCGACAGGGTTTTGTGTGGAGGTTATTTTGCCCGGACCCTCGGGGAAGACTCAAAGAAATCAAAGAACCAAAGTATTAAAATTTAGCGGACACAACGCACGCTACGACCGCCCTGCTTATTACCGAAATCCACAAGCAGATAACTACTGCGGAACCACATGTTGTACGCACGGATAGAATCATCGACAACTGATGACCAATAACGTCCGTATCCACCCGCGTTGCTCAACGAACCTGACGAATTGTCGTCGCGG
>JAIECQ010000094.1 GCA_029068395.1 Rikenellaceae bacterium | reverse complement strand
TATCAAAACGGGGTCCGTGACCCCTCCCCCGGAAGGGCCGCCGGAGGCAGTTTCAGTAAACCATTATCCGCAGTGACTGCAAGGCATTACCCGCAGCGGGTTCATGTCCGTCAGTTTCTGTTTTGAGATTTTGGTGTTCGTTTCGGGGCTCTTATTGCGTTGTCTCGTTTTATCTCTGTTATCAGAGTGTTGCGTATGCTGTCTACGTTGTGGTCTATCTCTCCGAAGTCGGCTTTTTTGAGTTTTGCTTTGGTGACCTTGAAGTCGAAGTCGTCGAGGTTGCCGAATATGTCGACGCCGAGTTTGAATGGTATCGGTGACTTGATTACGGATATGTTGTACTTGAAGTCGATGTCGAGGTTGTCGGTTATCGTCTGAGTTCCTCCCACTATGGCCCTGTAACGGTCTATCTCTATCTCGAACGGAGGGACGTCAATACGTCCTTCGCGAGCCAACAGACTGACTGCCAATGTGTCTATCATGTTACGCTTCTTGTTCTTGAACATGAGCATACGTGATATCTGGGTGAATGTCTCGGTGTCGAGCAACACCATGTTGTTGCCGTTTAGGGTCACTACGCCCTTTAGTGACGGCATCTTTATCGACATGTCTTTGTTGAGGTTTCCTATCACGGCGGCGCTCAGGTCTACGTCGCCCTCTATATCTTTTATCATGGGCGTTGTCTCGACAATCGAGGGCATCAGCTTGCTTATCTGCGATATGTCGATGTCGTCGGCTGTAAGGTAGGCCTTTAGATATGCTCCCCGCCGGTTGTTGGCCCTGTAATAGAGCTGTGCGTTCATCTGTGCCCCCAGGCCGTGCATATTGAAGTTTTTGAGCCTCAGGGCGCCCCTGTCTACATAAGCAGATCCTTTGAGATGGGTGAACAACAGGTCGGCAAACCGTAATGTGTCTACATCTAACGACAGGTCCATCTTAAGGCCCCGCGGCACCATGAATATGGTCAGTGTTGTGTCGTTGGCCGCTTTTGCCGCCTCAGCCATTCTTTGACCGTTTACTATCTCTTCGGCCTTCACCCGTTCGTTAGGCTCCATGCTTTTCAATGCCGTCATTGTCAGGGAGTCGCCCTCTGCGGCAGCTATCTCGGCTTCTATCATGTTGTCATATTCGGCGGCGGCGTCGAGTGCGGCCATCAGTTCGTTGGTGTTGATGTTGCGCGACGATATGCTGACGTTGCTCACTAATCGGCTCCGTTTGTTGCCGAACAACACCTTAAGCAGGTTGTCTGTCCATCCTGTCACCGTTATGTCAGAACTGCCCACTGTCATTCGCGCACGCCTTAGAGTTATGCGTGAGCCGTCTATGCTTGCTGTCGACACAGGCATTCTGACAACCAGCGGGAAAATGTCGGAATAGAATTCAAATCCGGCAAAACCGACCCCTCCTTTCAAGTGCCAGTCCACGCCTCCCCTCTTTGATGGAGCCAGAGCCGTCAGCTTGAATCCGCTCTTGTATAACGACACATAAGCATTGGTCAGCTGAGACGATGCTTTCAGCGAGTCGGTGTTGATGGTGCCTGTAAATACAGGACGTTTGCTGTGAGGTGCCGACGGTTCCATTTTGAGAGACACCTTAGAACTTCGTACCGATCCGTCGAGCGTGTCTGTTATGTGGGCGTCGAGGCTGGCTATGGCAATCTCGGCATATACTGTCGACAGGGTGGTGGTGTCGGGTGCGCGTCGACTGTCAGCCTTGAGGTTGATGCCTGCCAGGTTGATGCGTGTGCCGTTCTTCGACCTGAACCCCATGCCGTTTAAAAATATGCTTGCCGTCAGGTTAGAGGTGTCGGGTGCGAGCTTGCCTTTGTTTACCGAGCGTCCGAAGTTAAATTCGCCGGTTTTCATGCTGGCGTAAAAATAGCTGCTGTCGGGCGTTGGTGTTCGGTGGCTGTCATAGGCTATGGTGACGTTGTTGAATCGGCTTATGCCATCGAGCCATATCGCGCCTAAGTCTCTCTGCCTAAGGTCGCTGAGCTTGAAACGTCCGCTCATGTGTGTGTTGTTGTCCCCGCGCAGCACCATGCCGTCGGCCAGAGGGAATACAGAGGTCAGTCCGGTGAGGTCTACATTACCGTTGAGGTCGAACTTTACGGCAGGATCGCCAAGCAGGTTCACCGCCTTTGCTTTCATTGTTATGTCGGCCGGACCGCTCACCAGCTCAAATTTTTTAATCTCGGCATGCGAGTCATTCTCTTTCATGGGGTCTATGAATGCCGTTATCTCGGCATCGAGACGGTCAACCCCCAAAGGCATCTTGTCGTAATGAAACGATGCGTTGTTTACTGTGAGCCGGGCATCTATTGTAGGCAATACCTCTTTGCCGTAAAAGCCCTCCATGCGGGCAATAAGCAGAGTGCTGCCGTCCGATTTCATGCCCACGTCCTTTTTCAGTATGCTCGATGGCACGTATGACAGCACCTCGGCAAATGACGAGGCCTTCACTCCGAATCCCACATCTACGGCCACCCGTCTTGCCACGCTGTCGCCCCTTAATGTTCCGGCGGCCCCGAAACCCAAAGCCCCCACCTTGAAGCGGGCGGTGTCTATGCTTAGCAGCAACGAGTCGGGGTTGTACCTCAGCTGCGAGTTGATGTTGAGCGATATGCGACGCATCAGAAGCTCTCCGGCCTGCCACAATATCAGGTCTTTAAAGTCGACATGTGCTTTCACAGCGCTGAATCTCTCTGACAATATGCCCGACATCTTTATTGCTATGCTGTCGGTCGAGGCGTAAAAACGGTTGCTTCTGTCGTCTATGACAACACGTCCGCGGTCTATTACAAACCTCTTGACGGCCATGTCAAACTTCATCGTCGAGCTGTCAGACTGCTGTTCAGAGAGGCGAAACACCGACAGAGCCGAGCGCCCGGTGGTGTCTACATATAGATATATGTTTGGTTTTGTGAGTCTTACGCGTCTTATGCTTATCTTGTTTTTGGTCAGGTATGCCATAGGATTTACGGCGGCCACCGCACGGTCAACCCTTACCAGAGGCTCTGGCGTCCAGTCGGGCGATATGCTCAGGCTGTCTATGGCCACCGAAAAGCGCGGAAAGGTGGAAAAGAATGTCAGGTCAACGCGCGCCACCCTCACGTCGGCATCTATGTATTGTGCCGCCAGACGGTTGACCACAGGCGTTATCTTCTCGGGTGTGAATATGAAGTTTATGACCAGCACTATGGCTATCATCACAATGGCCGCGATGGCCCCGAGTATTGCCAACCCCCTTTTGATTCCTTTTTTTACTCCCGGTCTCATGTCGTTGTCTTTGTCGCCGGAAAATGTTGCCCGGCAAAATGTAAATTAATGTTTGTTTATTAAAAGCAGGTCTGAAAACGGTTAAAACACAGGATGCAACAACACCCTGAAGAATATCTTGCCTATCTGCGGATTTATGATAAAGGGCAGAGCGAATCCGAATAGCGCACCCCATATGTGTGCCTTGTGGTTGACGTTGTCGCCGCCTCTTTTGCCCAGATAGTTTTCATATAGCAGATAACATATGGCAAATATGATGCTCGGCATGGGTATCACCCCCATCAGCAAAATCTTGCCCCAAGGGTCGGCCGTTACAGATGCGAAAAGCACTGCCGACACCGCCCCCGATGCTCCTATGGAGTTGTATTGCGGATAATTTCTAAACTTCACTATGTCGGGAATCGCCGATATGGCCATGCCTCCGAAATAGAGCACCATAAACCATAGGTTGGGTCGGTAGCTTATAGCCGATAGAAACGACTCGACATAACTGCCGAACGACCATAATACGAATGCGTTGATGAACAGGTGCATGAAGCTGCCGTGCACAAATCCGTGCGTTATAAGCCTGTACCACTGCCCCCTCTTTGTCATGGCATAGGGGTTGAGTGACAGACCGTAAAATAAACCGGCGTTGTTGAAGCACAACACCGACACCAAAACCGTCACGGCGACGATAATAATTGTTGTCGATATACTCATGGTTAAGCTGTTTTTAGTCGTTGCCTATCAATGCCTTGCCCAGGGCTTTCAGCCAATGCCGAAACCCTGCCGCAAATCCCGTCAGTGTCCGCCCCGGGTCTCGCGCCAGTGCCATTCCCCGCGCCAGTGCCTAAACCCCTGTCTGCAAATCACTGTCGGTGTCCGAAACCTCAGAGGCTCCCTTCAGTGTCCGAGTCCCCGCCCCCTGCCTCAGAAAGCCATTATCTTCAACACCAGCTCTTTGAGCAAATCGCCGTCGCTTATAGAACCTGAGGTGTTGAAACCTTTGCTTTTGAGGTCATATTCGCGGATGGCCCCCATTGCCAGAAAGCTCTTCCTGGTGGGGTATCTGGCCAGCGCGTTTTTATACTCTTTCAAGAAATAGAGGCTTGAGAACTTTAGTGCGGCCATCATTTCGTTGTCGTTGGGTATGGGCATCCGTTTGTTTCTGGCATTCCATATCATTATGCCCAATGTAAACAGACGCTGAAAGTGTGTGAACAACATCTGTAATGTCACCACCAGAGGATTCTCTTTTGGGTTGCGGGCAAAATGGTCACATATTATGAGCGCCTTTGCCATGTCTCCCTCTGACAGAGCACGCGTAAGCTCGAAGTTGTTGAACTCTTTGCTTATGCCAATGTTGTCTTCTATGTCGTTTACGGTTATTGTCTTATGGTCGGGCGACAGCCTCGTTGTCAGCTTTGTCACCTCTTGCTCTATCTTCTGCAACGATGTGCCGAGGTTGTCGGTAAGCATGGCTGCCGCCCTCTCGTCTATGCTGTAACCCTGCGACGCCAGCATCTCTTTGAGCCACGGGCCTGTCTCATAGTCGCGCGGAGCCGTCGACTCTACTACACGCCCTTTGTCGGCACACATCTTGAAAAATGCCGACCGTTTGTCTACCGAGCCACCCTTGTACAGCAACACCAGTATGCACCTCTCCATCGGGGCATTGAAATATCCGGCCAGCTGCTCTATGCCTTTGAGCGCCGCCGCATCACGTACTATCACAATATTGTGCCCCGGCATCATGGGATATGTGCGACACCGCTGTATTATCTCGCCCGGAGTCGTCTCGCCGCCATACACCACCTGCAAATTAAAGCCTTTGGCCTCCTCTGGCAATATCTTGTTTTCAATATAGTCCGATACCTTGTCTATGAAAAACGGCTCTTGGCCCATGAGCAGATAGACACTACGGTATATTCCGCCACGAAGCTCTTTCATGACGGCGGAGTAACTCTCTAACGTGCTCTTGAAGTTTCCAGTGCTCTTTACCGCTTTTTTAGCCATATGTCGTCATTGTCAGTCATGCCACCTGCGGCGAGCAGTTTTTCAACCGCCCGGCGTCCTTCTTCGGCCAAAGATAGTGAAAATTTGTTAACAAACATGGCGATGTGTTGTTCGCACACACTGTCAGATAGCTCGCGGGCATTGTCGTGCACAAAGAGATAAGAGTCGGCAGGCCTGTTCATGGCATAAAGCACGCTTCTGTAAACGGCCTCTTGCACTGCCAATGCCATCTCGTCGCCGAGCCTGCGGTGAGCTGCTATGGCCCCCAGGGGTATGGGCAGGTCGGTTGACTCTTCCCACATCTGTCCTAAGTCGGCCACCAACCTCAATCCTTTGTCTTTATATGTGAAACGCTCTTCGTGTATGAGCACCCCGGCATCAGCCTCGCCGCTCATTACAGCTTCGGCAATATGGCAGAAGAGATAAGAACGGGTGTCGAGATTGTTGCCGAAAGCGTGTTTCAGCAAAAGACGCGCGGTGGTATGCTCGCCGGGTATGGCTATCTTGACGTGAGCCACCTCGTCGGGATATATCTTGTGACGGCTCACCAGCAGCGGACCGTTGCCATAGCCGAGCGCACTGCCGGCATCGAGCAATACATAGTTGTCGGCAATGAGCGGGTAGACCGCATAGCTTATCTTGCTCACGTCGGGTGTGCCGGCGAGCACCCCCTTGTTAAGCTCTTCTATGTCGTTCATGGTCAGCTCAATATCGAACGGCACCGGCGGCTCCAAACGTCCTGCTACCAGCGCATTGAACATAAAGGTGTCGTTAGGACATGTCGAAATGCTCAGACTCAGTTTTTTCATGGTGTTTCTGTTGTCGTCTGTTACGTTGAGGCCTTTATAATGCGGTGTTTGGCATCGCTTCGGCTAAAGACCTTACAAACAGGCTCATGTGGTGGCCGAGTTTTTTGATAGAGCCTTCATAATCCCACTCTTTGCGGTTGAGGTCAACCTCGTTAGATATGGTCCTCAGCTCAAAGAACGGCACCCCTGCGCGCGTGCAAGCCTTGAAAAAGGGGGCACCCTCCATGTTCTCTATGTCGGCATCGTCTGTGGGCGCAAAGGGAGCCATGGCGGCGTTCATGCTGTTGGACGATGCCCGCGGCAGTGTTATGCGCTCGTCAATCCAGGGACATGTTATCCATTCCGATATGGGAAAGTCGAGCACGTTATCCATGCGCGCAAGCAGACGAAAACCGTCGGGATAGAAAAATCCGAGGTCGGCCTCCCTCTCTTTCTCCACTATCACCGTGTCGCCTATCTTAAACCGCGAATGGGGATATACGCCGGCAATGCCTCCCATCACCACCGCCTCGGGACGCTCTTCCTTTGCTAAAAGCCCTGCAATAAATATTGCGGCATCGGTAAGGCCGACACCGCAAAAATGGACCCTTACACCCTCCGGAGCATCGAAATGACGTGCCTCCGTGCGGGTGGGAAATATAACATCTATCATATATGTCGTGTTGAACAAAAAGTCACTTCTTGTCACCGTGAAAAAAATCACCGACCCTCGCGTGCCAATAGAGCCTGCTTTCAATACGCGCACCCTCTGCATGCCACCCTGCACCTGCACCATTATCTCCGGCCCCTTGCCCGTCGCTTTGTTTTCCTGCCACCGTAACCATGTCACCTCTTCTCTCTGTCTCTTATACAAATA
>JAIECQ010000093.1 GCA_029068395.1 Rikenellaceae bacterium | reverse complement strand
AAAGACGTGCGGCACCTTGGGTTGGCCGGTACGTGCCTTTAGCGTGAAGGAGCTTCGGGCCGAGCCTGCGGGGGCAAGACGTGAAAGTGACGCGTTTCACTACCGCGACTTAGTCACTGCCTATAATCACTTGGCGGGGTTACGGGCCTCCGCGGGGGGAGGGTCGGCCCGTTGCGTCTCGTACCTCGCCGTCCTGCCGGTGCGGAAGCCATGCGGTGCGAAAGCCTACCTGCGCAAAAACTGCCTGCGCAAAAACAACCTGTGCCAAAAGCTCCCGCAAAAGCATCTCGGTTAAATGAAAGTATGCGGTTTCGTTTCACTCAGACCGCGTCTGCCTCGCCGCCCTGCGGGCACAAAAGCCTGCCGGGTGCAAAAACTACCAGTGTAAAAAAGCCATGCAGGCCAAAGCTTTCCGAAACAAAAAACACCTAACCCCCAAACCCTGCGCCCAGACAATAACAACTCCTCTAATTCCGTGGAGTTTCCCGCTGTCGGTTGGCGCAACTACGACTCGTCCGGTACGTTGCAGTACGCGGGTCAGTACGGCTACTATTGGTCGTCAGTTACGTATGATTCTATCCGCGCGTACAACCTGACCTTCAGTAGCGGCGATGTGTACGTGGATTGGGGCGGCAAGCAGTTCGGTCGTAGCGTGCGTTGTGTCCGCTAAATATTAATACTTTGGTTCTTTGATTTCTTTGATTCTTCCCCGAGGGCTTGCATAATGGTTGTGGGCCGGCGCTGGCGGTGATTCAGTTGTGTGAGCTTTACCTCTCTGCCGTTATGTTTCTGCTTTGTTTCCGCACCCTTTCCGTCGAGAGTCATGGCCCCTGTTGAATACCTTTCAGGGACCAACCCCCAGGGCCAAAAACGGATAATATGATAAAGGTGTGAGACGACAGTCGGAACACCTTTATCATATTATCCGTACTTCCGCCTTAGTTTGCCCTCAAACATATCAAAACGGGGTCCGTGACCCCTCCCCCGGAAGGGCCGCCGGAGGCAGTTTCAGCAACCCATAACCGCAGTGCCGGCAAGGCATAAATGGATTAGTTCGGTTACAGGTCGGCGTTGATGCTTATGCGTATTCCTTTGAGGTGAGTTGCCGAGAGGGTGTCGAGAGATTTACGCAGCATGCTCTTGGCTCTGGATAGGTTGGCGCCGCGTTCTATCTTGACGGTGACGCTTCTGAGCCACTGTTCTCTTATGCGGTCTATCATGGGTATGGCCACGTCGCCGGCGCGGTTGCCGAATAGACGCCGGCATTCGTCGGCCAGATGACGGGCAGACTCTTCAAGACGTGCGAGGTCGTGGTGTTTGAGAGTTATTGATATTATGCGAGAGAATGGGGGGTATAGGTAGCGTAGTCGGTCGCCTATCTCACGGTTGTACATCGACAGATAGTCAAAGTTGATGACGTCGCCTACGATGCGGCCTATGTCATGACTGCTCTGTATGATAAGCTCGCCGCGAGACTTGCCGCGACACATGCGTCCGGCGGTCTGCACCAATAGCTGAAATGTGCGTTCGGCGGCCCTGAAGTCGGGGAAGCATAACAGGTTGTCTGCGTTTATGATGCCCACAAGGCCTATGTTGTCGAAATCGAAGCCTTTGCTTATCATCTGTGTGCCTATGATGATGTCGGCCTCGTGCGACGATATCTTGCGCAGGGTCTCTTTGAGTGTCCGTTTTGAGCGTGTGATGTCGGCATCGAGCCTTACGATGCAGGCCTGGGGCAGGAATGCCGCTATCTTCTCCTCTATGTTCTCAGTGCCTATGCCTTCGGTGGTGAGGGTATATCTGCCGCAGGCGGGACATTGCATTGGGGCCGGCACCGAGTGTCCGCAGTAATGACATTCGAGCCGTGCCTTGGCCTTGTGATATGTGAGGGTGACGTTGCAGTGGGGACATTCGGGCGTGTGTCCGCACTCCATGCACTCCATTCGGGAGCTGTAGCCGCGCCTGTTCTGAAAAAGTATGGCCTGCTCGCCTGCTGCTATGGTCTCGCCAAGGCGCCTTATCAGATATTGGCTCAGGTAGCGGGTGTCGGCGTTGTATCCGTGTTCGCGCTTCTCTTTTACGGCTATCAGGCGACGGTCTATGACGGTGACCTTGGGATTGCGCTTGCCGTTGTAACGTACCGGCAGGGTGACTATGTTGTACTTGCCTGTCAGGGCGTTGTGATAGCTTTCCACAGATGGCGTGGCCGTCGAGAGCAATGTCTTGGCCTTGTGTATGTGTCCGAGCATTATGGCGGCGTCGCGGGCGTTGTAGCGTGGGGCGGGGTCGGTCTGTCTGTAGCCGGCATCTTGTTCTTCGTCTATGACTATGAGGTCGAGCCTCTCGAAGGGCAGGGCTACCACCGAGCGGGTGCCGACGATGAGCGACCCTCCTGCGCCGTGCAATATGGTGTTGTAGACGGCCTGACGGGTGGCGGGGGTGCTGCGCGAGTTATATAGGGTCATGGTGTTGGCGAAGTGGGCCGACAGACGGTCGACCAGCTGGGTAGACAGGGCCAGCTCGGGTATGAGCAACAGGGCGGTGCCGCCGTTTTGTATCGTTTCGGCTATGAGGTGCATGTATATCTCTGTCTTGCCTGCCCCCGACACGCCGTGCAGAAGCACAGGCCGGCGGTTGTCGAACGATTTGCGTATGAGGGTGACAGCCTCGTCTTGGGCGTCGGTGAGTGTGGGCAGGGTGCCGGTGACGGGCTCGGCGTCGTGACGTTTGGACAGCTGAGAGAAGCGGCGCGAGCCTATGGTGCCGGGGGTGAGGCTGAAAAGCTCGTCGGCGGTGTCTTTGAGCAGTTCGAGCTTCATGGATGCGGGCAGAAAGTGCAGCATCACCTCGCCTAAAGAGCACATGTAATAGTCGGCTATCCAGCGCCACAGCTCTATCTGACGTGATGTCATGACGGGATAGGGGTCTATCACCGAGGCTATGGGACGTAGGCTGAGACCGGCCGCCTCGCCGTCGTGACACTCTATCACAAGCCCCGAGTGTACCTTGCGGCCGCCAAGCTCTACGGCCACACGGCATCCCACATGCACCTGAGACTCCATGACGGGAGGCACGTGGTAAGAGAGCAGCTCGCGAAGGGGCAGGGGTAGTATGACGGTCACATACATGCGGTTACAGTATCCGTGAATATTTCTGGCATATCAGCTTGCGCGAGTTGGTGAGGTCGCGCAGCTCTGAGAGGCGCGTAAGGTGCTCCTGGTCGGGTTCGCTGTCGGTGTTGTCGCTCATGTAGGCGTCTAACTGTGACGACAGCAACATTATCAGGTTGTTTATGACCTCTAATTTATATAGTGCTATGGCCTTGGGTACGGCTATGGCTAAGTTGTCGCCCTCGGTTACCACAACATCGTCGTAACGTGACCATATCTTGCTCGGCTTGCGGCTCTCGAAACGCATCATCATATCGACCACAAAACCGGCAATCTCGGCGTCGGGGTTGTTGACCATCATGGCGAGCCTCTTGCTGTCGGGGTCGGCAGACTCTTCTTCTGACGCCTCTTCTGAGGCGGGGGCATCCTCTGAAATCTCTGCGGACTCTGTTGCCTCTGTGGTCACAGAGGTCTCTGTTGCTGTCTCCTCTGCCGGCCCTGAGGTCTTCATGATGGCGACATAGCAGTCGAAGAGCTTTTTATAGAGCGGCGATTCGATGGTTATGTTATCCAATTCAAGCTCTTCGGTTATAATCTCGGCAACATTGAGGCTTATGGGTTCGAGCCTGTTGCCTACAGCGTCGCGTTGCTCGAAATAGAAGTTGCGGCATCCATACCGCAGCAGATATATGATAAGCTCTTTTTCAAGCTCTTCGCGTGCCGACACCTTCCTCACCTCTATGGGCGCGGGTGTGCGGCTCTCTTCTATATGCTCTTTGCGCAGACGGTTTCTGAGCACCTCGCCCCCCTGGCTGCCGTCGGTGGCCGACAACCTGCGTCGCTCTACCTCGGTGACTATGAGGTGCTCGTCGCTGCCTAACATGCGGGCGCAACTGCGGGCAAACTCCGACCTGGCTATGCTGTCGGGTATCGAGGCAATAGACCTTACTATGTCGGTGATGACCTCGGCGCGTCTTAAAGGGTCGTCTTTGACATCGTCGAGCATCAGCCGGGTCTTGAACGTTATGAAGTCGACCTCGTTTGCTATGATATAGTCGGTGAGCTCATCGGCGGTGCGGCTGCGGGCGAACGAGTCGGGGTCGTCGCCGTCGGGGAGGCTTACACAACGAACGTTGAGACCCTCTGACAGTATCATGTCTATGCCTCGCAGCGAGGCTTTGATGCCCGCAGCGTCGCCATCGTATATGACGGTGACGTTTTTGGTGAAGCGCGATATGAGCCTTATCTGCTCGGTGGTCAGAGAGGTGCCCGACGAGGCCACCACGTTTTCGACGCCGGCCTGAACCATTGACAGCACGTCCATATAACCCTCGACCAGTATGCACCTGTTCTCGCGGGTGATGCTCTTTTTGGCGTTATAGATGCCATAGAGGGTTTTGCCTTTGTGGTACACCTCGCTTTCCGGAGAGTTGAGATATTTGGCCGTCTTCTTGTCGTTGCGCAGGGTGCGTCCGCCGAAAGCTATCACACGGCCCGAGAGAGAGACCACCGGGAAGATGACACGACCGGCAAAACGGTCCCAGTAGCCGCCCGATTCGCGTTTTATGGTCAGACCCGTGGCTATGAGGAACTCCTCCTTATAGCCCGCTTCGAGGGCCTTGCGTGTGAAGGCGTCACCCTCGGCAGGGCAGTAGCCGAGCGAGAATTTATCAAGCGTGGCAGCTTTGAGGTCGCGCTCTTTGAAATAGCTTAGCCCTATGTTGCGTCCCTCGGGGGTGTCGTGCAGCTGGGAGGTGAAGTATTGGGCGGCAAACGAGTTGACCTCCATCATGGAGTCGCGGATGTCGTTCTTTTTCTTCTCCTCGTCGTTGAGAACACGCTCTTCAACCTCTATGCCGTAACGTCGGGCTACAAACTTGAGCGCTTCGGGATAGGTCAGGCTCTCGTGCTCCATGACAAACGTGATGGCATTGCCAGCCTTGCCGCAACCGAAGCACTTGAACACCCCCTTGGCCGGAGAGACCACGAAAGAGGGCGTCTTCTCGTTATGAAACGGACAGCATGCCATATAGTTGACACCCTTTTTTCTGAGCGTCACAAAGTCGCCTATTATCTCGACGATATTGGCTGCGGAGTATATCCGATCTATGGTCAACTGGTCTATCATGATGTGCAAAGATACATTATAAATTCGTGAAATGAAACAGCTGTTCCCACTCCAATCCGACAACGCCTTGCATTCACGCGGTAATACCTTGCTGGCACTGCCGGTGATGGTTTGCTGGCACTGCCTCCGGCGGCCCTTCCGGGGGAGGGGTCACGGACCCCGTTTTGATATT
>JAIECQ010000092.1 GCA_029068395.1 Rikenellaceae bacterium | reverse complement strand
ATTTTTGAGGAACAACTAAGCGGATAAGTACGAAAAAGAGGAGTAAAGGTGTTTCGACTCGGGTCTCACACCTTTACTCCTCTTTTTCGTTTTTGGCACTTGGGGTTGGTTCCTGAAAGAATCTCAACAGGGACATGACTCTCGACGGAAAAACGTGGAAGCAAAACAGAAACAATAACAGCAGCACGACAAAGCATGACAGCATGGCGGGCAGTACAGCAGCAACTACAAGCGTGACGGAGAGCGGAACGGAGCCTGCGGAGGGCACAGCGAGAAAGTCATGTGCATCACCGCCGTCACTGATTCACTGTCATATATATTACTGTGCGGGGCTGCGGCCCTCCGTGGGCGGATTTCCTGCTCACCGCGAGGTGCGGGCCGCTCGGGACTCGTTGCCTCGGCCCGGCATAAGGAATTTTGGCTTACGGCATACTTCGTAATGCCGGGCATGCAGCAAACATAACAGGTAAGCATAAGCAGCATTGCCGCAACTACAAGCGTGACGGAGAGCGGAACGGAGCCTGCGGAGGGCACAGCGAGAAAGTTATGTGCATCACTGCCGTGACTAATTCACTGTCATATATATTACTGTGCGGGGCTGCGGCCCTCCGTTGGGGGAGGCTCCGGGCCGCTCGGGCTTCGTTCCTCAGCCCGGGCATAAGGAATTTTGGCTTACGGCATACTTCGTTATGCCGGACATAAGGAATAGTGTGCGGTTTCGTTTCACTCAGACCGCGGTGGGTTGCTTTAATTGATATAGTTATTTACTGGTGTTCACATTCATTGGCTCTCATTTCTTTTGCTTTCATCGGTGGTTGTGGGCCGGCGCTGGCGCCGGCCTCACGAGGTGAGTGTAGGGGCGTGATGAAATTAGTCCGTGAGGCGTGAAACAGGCAGGGCGCTTTGGCTGTTGCTTTGGCAAGGCTTTGCTGCTTGTGGTTTGGCTTTGTGCATGTGCTGGTGTGGCGGCTGCTTGGGTTGCGCACCTAACTTGCCTTTGGTATGAAGGAGCCACGGGCCGAGCCTGCGGGGCAAAGCGTGAAAGTGACGCGCATAACCGCCGTGACTTAGTCACTGCCTATAATAGCGTGACGGGATTACGGGCCTCCGCGGGGGGAGGCGAGGCCCGTTGCGGCTCGTACCTCGCCGCCCTGCCGGAACGAAAGACTGCCGGGAACAAACCCTTTACCGGTGCAAAAGCCATGCGGTGCAGCAAAACCCCAACGGTGCAAAAACTGTCGGGTTAAATGAATGTGTGCGGTTTCGTTTTACTCAAACCGCGTCGCCTCGGCCGCCCTACCGGTGCGGAAAACCATGCGGCACAAAAACTGCCGATGCAAAAACCTGTCGGGCCAAACCTGCCGGCGCGGAAATCATGCGTTCCAAAAGCCTGCCGGAACAAAGCCATGCGTGGCGGGAGCCTACCGGTAAAAACACCCGCACCGCATCAACCCATGCCGTTCCAAAGTTCTAACTGTAAAAAAGCCTTGTAAGAAACAGTACCCTCACCTCTTCCTCGTCAGCCACAAAGCCACAAGACATAATCACCAATCCGCCATGTTGCAACATCAAACAACCGCCGACAGACAAGACGCCACCGCCACAAGGCGTACAATCACCTTGCATGCGCAACGTTACCGATATAAAAGACTCAATACCGGCAAGACACCGTTGCTTCAAGCAACTCTTTGCGTTGTTTCCAGTCAGGGATGTACGAGGCCACCAGATTATGAAATCTGGGAGAGTGGTTGTGATGCACCAGATGGCAAAGCTCGTGCATTATGATATATTCGATGCACTCCACAGGCGCGCGTATAAGCTCTATATTGAACTTGATAAGGCCGTTAGTGCTGCACTGTCCCCAATAACTTTTCACGCGCACGAACTTTATCGCCGATGGTTGACGACCGGTACGTTCGGCAAAAAGATGTATGAGCGGACGTGCCATGGCCAACACATCATCGGCGGCACGTGCGGCATACCAGCCATAGAGCACGCGTTCGCAACGGTCGACACTTCGCAACGACACAATCATCTCGTTGTCTTTAATCTCGACCCCCTCGGCAGGCGATATGACTAAACGCAACACATAATGGCGTCCGAGATATAGATGTATGGCCCCCTCTTCGTAACGGCGAGAGACGCGATGGCTGTTGTCGCTCATTATCTTGCGGCGGTGGGTGGCTATCCACTCGCGCTTGGAGTCGACAAAATCGCGCAACACATCGTCTGAGGTACCCTCTGGCACACGTACCGACACAGAGCAATCGCACCGTTTTATCACTATCGACATGGTGCGACGACGCGAGCGCACTATTGAGTAAGGCACTGACTGCCCGTCACACTCAACCTGTCCTGAGGTGGCGGGCGGAGACATGGTCAACATCTGCTTGAGGCGTCGGAACATATCACCCTCCTATCACTTGGAGGAAGCGCTCCTCATCCATTATATCCACGCCCAGTTGCTCGGCCTTCTTAAGCTTGGCCGGACCCATGTTGTCACCGGCAAGCACCCATGATGTCTTGCTCGATATTGACGAACCGTTTTTGCCTCCGTGGTCTTCAATCATCTTCTTATACTCCTCGCGGGTGTGGTGAGTGAATGTGCCCGATATGACTATGGTTTTGCCTGCCAGTATGTCAGAGAGGCGTTCTCTTTTTTGGGCCGTCATGCTGACACCCGCGGCACGCAAACGCTCTATTATGGCGCGGTTGTGGGGCGAGTCGAAGAAACGGCGTATGCTCATGGCAACCTTGTCGCCCACGTCGTCAACCGCCAGCAGCTCGTCGTAAGAGGCGGCTGCAAGAGCGTCGACCGAACCGAAAGCATCGGCCAGACGCATGGCCGTGGTGGCTCCAACAAAGCGGATGCCCAAGGCAAACAACAACTTGCCCAAAGGCATGGTGCGCGAGTTTTCTATGGCGGTCACCACATTGTCGGCAGAGCGTTCGCCCATGCGGTCGAGCGAGGCTATGCTCTGCCGCGAGAGGGTGTAAAGGTCGGCATAGTCGTGCACCATGCCGCTGTCGTAAAGGGCCTCGACAAGTTCGTCGCCAAGCCCCTCGATGTTCATGGCCTCGCGTCCCACGAAATGGATGATGCGTCCCACCTGCTGGGGGCGGCACCCTTCGGTGTTGGGGCAGTAATGACGTGCCTCGCCCTCGGGACGCACCAGAGGGGTGCCGCAGACGGGACAACGGTCGGCATAAACGAGAGGAGCACTACCCTCCCCTCGTGCCGTCACATCGACGCCCACCACCTTGGGTATTATCTCGCCACCCTTCTCTACATAGACGGTGTCGCCTATGCGTATGTCAAGTATGGCTATCTGGTCGGCATTATGGAGCGAGGCGCGGCGCACCACCGTACCTGCAAGTCGCACAGGATTGAGGTTGGCAACGGGGGTGACGGCACCGGTGCGTCCCACCTGATAATCGATGCTCAAAAGCTTGGTTGCCACACGTTCGGCCTTGAACTTATAGGCCACGGCCCACTTGGGTGCCTTGGCCGTGAAGCCCATGCGGCGTTGTCCGGGCAGGTCGTCGAGCTTGACAACCATGCCGTCGATATCGTACGGCAGCTTCTTGCGTTGTGTGTCCCAATATGTTATGTAGTCGAGCACCTCTTCTATGGAGTCGAAACGCCTCATATGCTCCGACACCTTGAAGCCCCAGTCACGACAACGGGTAAGAGCCTCATAGTGAGAGTTAAAGCCAAGGTCGTCGCCGGCAATGTAATAGAG
>JAIECQ010000091.1 GCA_029068395.1 Rikenellaceae bacterium | reverse complement strand
GTGCGAGGCTTTGGGGCTTGTGCTTTGGTTGGTTTGGCGGGTTTCGGCTGAGCACTTAACGCCCCTTTAGCGTGAAGGAGCCACGGGCCGAGCCTGCGGAGGCAAGCGGGAAAGAGACGCGCTTCACCGCCTACCCTTAGTCACTGCCTACAATTGCGCGACTGGTTTACGGGCCTCCGCGGGGGGGAGGGTCGGCCCGTTGCGGCTCGTGCCTCGCCGCCCTGCCGGAGCAAAAAGCCCTGCGGTGCAAAAGCTACCGCTTCAAAAACCTGCCAGCCAAAAACCTGCCGGGACAAAAACCATGCGGCGCAAAAACAGCCTGTGCAAAAGCCCCTGCAAAAGCATCTCGGTTAAATGAAAGTGTGCGGTTCCGTTACTATCAAGCCGCCCTGCCTGTGCAAAAGCCCATGCGGAGCAAGGCTTTCCGAAATAAAAAACACCTAACCCCAAAACTCTACCTCCCAAACAATAACAACATCCTCTAATTCCGTGGAGTTTCCCGCTGTCGGTTACCGCACGCACTCGTCCGGTACGTTGGGCTACGCGGGTACGGACGGCTACTATTGGTCGTCAGTTGCGAATGGTTCTTACGGCGCGTACCGCCTGTACTTCGACAGCAGTAATTTGTACGTGGGCAGTGGCCGCAGTAAGCGTTACGGTTTTAGCGTGCGTTGTGTCCGCTAAATATTAATACTTTGGTTCTTTGATTTCTTTGATTCTTCCCCGAGGGCTTGCGTAAAAGGTAACTGTGACAGGCACAAGGGATGTGCGTAAACAAATACTCCTTGTGCCTGTCACTGCTGAGAATCCGCAGGGGGATGTGCGTAATGGATGCTTTAGGTCAGATGGCAGAGCAGGGTGGCTGAGGTGCAGTCGTCGACGGTGACGGTGACGTAGTCGCCGGGGCGGTGGGTGGTGTCGGCCCAGACGCATACTTTGTTTTGCGAGGTGCGGCCCACAAGCTCGGCGGGGTTACGTTTGGAGGCTCCCTCCACGAGCACCTCAAAGCTCTTGCCCACATCTTCTTTGTTGCTTTGGAGCGACAGTTCGTTCTGGAGGTTGATGATCTGGGTGAGCCGTTCGGTCTTGAGGCGGTCGGGAATGTCGTCTTTCATGTGGCGTGAGGCTTTGGTGCCTTCGCGCTCTGAGTATTTGAACATGTATGCGAACTGGTAGCCCACCTGCCTCATGAGCGATAGGGTGGCCTCGTGTTCTTCTTGGGTTTCGCCGCAGAAGCCGGCTATAAGGTCGGTGGTGATGGCGCAGTCGGGCATGCGTCGTTTGATGGCGTCGATGCGTTCGAGATACCATGCGCGGGTATATTTGCGGTTCATGCGTTCGAGCATGGTGTCTGAGCCTGACTGTGCCGGCAGATGTATGGCGCGGCATATATTGGGATGCGAGGCCATGACATCGAGCAGCTCGTCGCTGAGGTCTTTGGGGTGCGAGGTGGCGAAGCGTACGCGCAGCAGGGGCGACACCTCGGCGGTCATGCGCATGAGGTCGGCAAAAGAGGTGTCGGCGTGGCGGTATGAGTTGACGTTTTGTCCCAGCAGGGTCACCTCACGGTAGCCTTTGGCGAAGAGGTCGCGCACCTCGGCCATGATGGTGTCGGCGGGGCGGCTGCGTTCGGCACCGCGGGTGTATGGCACAACGCAATATGAGCACATGTTGTTGCAGCCGCGCATGATGGATACGAATGCGCTGACGCCGTTGCGGTCGAGCCTTACGGGCGAAATGTCGGCGTATGTCTCCTCGCGCGAGAGCAACACGTTGACACCTTTGCCTCCGTTTTTGACCTCCTCCATGAGTGAGGGCAGCGAGCGATAGGCGTCGGGTCCGGCCACTATGTCGACGCCCTTGTCGCCCTCGGTGAGGCGTTCGCGCAGACGTTCGGCCATGCAGCCTATCACGCCCACTATCAGTGACGGGCGGCGTTTTCTGAGCGAGGCAAACTCGGCCAGACGTCCCCACACACGTTGCTCGGCGCCGTCGCGCACAGAGCAGGTGTTGATAAGAATGATGTCGGCTTTGGATATGTCGTCGGTGTAGCTGTAGCCGTGGTCTTGCATTATCGACACGACAATCTCGGTGTCGCCGACGTTCATCTGGCAGCCGTATGTCTCTATGTAGAAGTGTACGGGGGTGTCGGTTATGGGTCTGAGGGTGGGTGTTATCATTGTTTTGTTGTTCTCGTTAGTTTGTCTAATTAGCGGTCAAACTCTAACGGCATGCCGCGGAAGCTCTCGTCGAACGAGCCGCGCTCATATACGATGCGGCCGTTTATGATGGTGTGGGTGACACTGTGGCTAAGGCGTGTGCCCTCCAATGGCGACCATCCGCACTTGTACAGTATGTTTGATGACGATACGGTGATATCGGCACGTGGGTCGACGATGGCGATGTCGGCATGATAGCCTTTGCGCAGGAATCCGCGTCCCTTTATGCGGAAGAGCTGCGCCACGCGGTGGGCCATCTTGTCGGCGGCGAAGCTGTAGCCGAGTCTGTTGCGGCGGCATATCTCGAGCATGACGGCCAGGGAGTGTTGCAGCATGGGGGCGCCTGAGGGGGCGTCAAGGTATGGGCGGCTCTTCTCTTCGAGAGTGTGGGGTGCGTGGTCGGTGGCGGCTATGTCTATAAGCCCGTCGGACAGTGCGTTAAGCAGGGCCTGACGGTCGGAGTCCTCTTTGACGGCGGGGTTCCACTTTATCAGGTTGCCTTTGCGGGCGTAATCGTCAGACGAGAACCACAGATGGTGCATGCACACCTCGCCTGTTATCTGCTTTTGGTCAAGAGGCTTGCGCTCCATCAGAGACAGCTCGGCGGCGGTGCTCAGGTGCAGTATGTGAAGGCGTGTGCCGTGCTTGTGGGCCAGCTCGACGGCACGGGCCGACGAACGGAAGCACACCTGGCTGTTGCGTATAACAGGGTGCATGGCGGGGGGTATGTCGTCGCCGTATTGTGCTTTGGCTGCGGCCATGTTGGCGCGTAGCAGGGCCTCGTCTTCGCAGTGTACGGCAAGGATGAGGGGGGCGGAGGCGAAGATGGCGTCGAGTGCATCGTTGTCATTGACCAGCAGCCCGCCGGTGGACGAACCCATGAACAGCTTGATGCCGCAGATGCGTCGCGGGTCGAGGCGTTCAAACAGATGGGTGTTGTCGGCGGTGGCTCCGAAGAAGAAGGCGTGGTTTGACATGGCCGTCTCGGCGGCGTGGTCGTATTTGGCCTCAAGAGCTTCGAGCGTGACGGTGGGCGGTGTGGTGTTGGGCATGTCCATGAAAGAGGTGACGCCGCCGGCAACGCCTGCGCGTGACTCGGTGTGCATGTCGCCCTTGTGGGTAAGGCCCGGGTCGCGGAAGTGTACCTGGTCGTCGATGACGCCGGGCATGACAATAAGGTCGCGGGCGTCGATGTGGCGGTCGAAAGACTCGGGTGAGTGGGGGCAGTCGCCTAAGGCCACCTCGCCGATGAGTCCGTTTTCTATGGTGAGGTATCCGTTATGTTCGACACCTTCGTTTACTATAGTGCCGCCGCTGATTAATATTTTCATGACTTGGGTCTGATTTTACGCAGCGGCAGTTTGAGCACGCCCCAGAAGGCCTCGCCGAATATGCCGCTGTTCATTTTCGAGGTGCCGAGGGTACGGTCGGTAAATATTATCGATATCTCTTCTATGTTGAATCCAAGGCGCCATACGGTATATTTCATCTCTATCTGAAAGCCGTAGCCGCGCATGGCGATGGCGTCTAAATTGATGGACGACAACACCTTGGCGCTGTAACATACAAAGCCTGCGGTGGCGTCGTTTATGGGCATGCCGGTTATAAGACGCACGTAACGTGATGCGTAATAAGACATTATCACCCGTCCCATGGGCCAGTTGACCACGTTGACACCGCATTTGTAACGAGAACCCACCACCATGTCGGCGCCGTTGCAGGCCGCCGAGAGCATGCGTTCGAGGTCGGCGGGGTTGTGCGAAAAGTCGGCGTCCATCTCGAAAATGTAGTCATAGCCGTGGTCTATAGCCCAGCGGAAGCCGCATATATAGGCTGTTCCGAGGCCGAGCTTGCCCGAGCGCTCTATAAGGTGCAGCCGCTCTTGGTGCTCTTGCTTGGCCTTGACCAAAGAGGCGGTGCCGTCGGGTGAGCCGTCGTCTATGACCAGCACATCGAAGCCGGAGGGCAGGGCCAACACCGCGTCGATGATGGCGTCTATGTTCTCTTTTTCGTTATAGGTGGGTATTATGACGATGTTTTTCATTTCGTTTAATTATCTTTCAAAGGAACGAATTTTGCGCGAGAATTGCAAAAAAATTCTACCTTTGCCGTTTGAAAACGGCCCCTCGGGGGTGTTGTATATAAATTAAGGTATAGAGATGAATTTTGTCAAGTGGGCTGCTGTGGCGGTCATGTGTGCGGTGTCGTCATGGGCGTATGCCGGTGTGGGTCGTAAGGGTAACAACGGAGTCCAGAGGGGCGATTTCGTTTTGGAGCACAGGTTTGGCATAGTGGCCGAGTCGGACGATCGTCTGGCGGTGATGTTTGCCAACAGGTTGCAGTCGTTTCTTGAGGGCAAGGGTGTGGCTGCCGTCGGTTTGTCGAGCGGCATGGCCTCGCGTAACATTGTGGCGCGTACCGTCAGCAGAGAGGGCGATGTGCATTTTTGCTCTGTGGATGTAGACAAGGGCATGGTGGTGGTGGAGTTCACCTCGGCAGAGGCTATGAACTGGGCATATTCCGCTCTTACAGACAGTTATACCGACACCAAGGGTTTCTTCAAGCGTTCGTCAGGCAAGGGTGACAGACGTTTTGCCGCAATGGAGACGACGATGTCGACGGCTGTGGCAGAGCAGAGGTCGGATGTGATAGACCTTGTGGCCTTGCCGGTCGATGTGGAGGCTGTGAAACGCAGGTTGGGACAGGCGCTGTCGGAAGGGTGTGCGACAGTATATGCGGTGATGTTGAACAGAAGCGGCTGGAAGATGGAGAGCAGGACCATGAGGCTGGTAAATCCCGACGATGTGCAGCCTGCCGGTGAGTGTTACTCGTTTGCGCAGATAGAGCAGATAAGGTTGGCGGCCGATAAAATGGGGATTGAGCTGGTGGCTGTGATAGATGTGTCGTCGCCTGACAATAAGGCTTTCAAGAGCTTTACAGGGCACGACATACACTCAACCGAGGGCGTGCGTTTCACTCGCGCCTTAGTGAGGGAGTTTTGTTACAGCACTGGCTTTAAGAATATATGTTTAGGCGCTGAAAGCGAGGATGAAACAATCAAACGGCGCTTCATAAAACCTGTGGAGGACGAGGTGGTGCGTTCAGGCAGAGAGGTGGTGAAATTTTAAGGTGTTGTAAATACGACTTTTGGTTTAATATTTCACAAAATATAATTTTTATTGTGTTTTGTGATTTATTTTGATTGATTATTTCGTTTTGTGGAATTGTTGTGTGTATTTGTAGGAATGCAATATGGATACAACGTTTAGTTTTATCTTTTACAAAGCGTGATTTATTTTGGTTGCTTGGTTTGTTTTTGGGGAATCGGTGTATATATTTGTAAAAATATAGTTCTTAGTTTGGTATTTCACAAAACGTGATTTGTTTTGATTGTTTGTTTTGTTTTGCGAGAGAAATGTGATATGAATCCAACTTTTAGTTTGGTATTTTATAAAACGTGATTTTTATCATATTTTGTGGTTTATTTTGACTGTTTGTTTTATTTTGTAAAATTGATATATTTATTTGTAAAAATACAATAAAATGACTCCTGTTTCTTTTTCCATAGATCATACCCGTCTTGAGCCGGGCATATATTTGCAGGCAGAGCCGGGCAAGGTGTACACCTACGATTTGCGTTTCGTGGCTCCGCGTCGTTCGGCCGAGGAGGGCATACCTCAGGCGGTGATGCACACATTTGAGCATTGTCTGGCCACATCGTTGCGCTCGGACTCACCTTTTGCAGACAGCATACTTTATGTAGGTCCGATGGGGTGCTGCACGGGTTTTTATTTGCTGCTTAACCGCGAGGTAGAGAGCGACATAATAGCCCGGGCACTTGTGGAGGCGTTCGATTTCATAATAGCCGCCGACACCATTCCGGCGGCCAATCCGTTGCAGTGCGGCAACTATCTGCTTAACGACCTGGCTGCGGCAAAGGTCATAGCCCGTAAGCTCAGAGATATATTCGGCTCCGGCTGTTACGGCACCGAATATCCCGTGATAGAGCAATAGACTGAAAAATTGTCATTTTCGCTGTTATATTGTCATGCTATTCTGACAATATAACAGCTTGATTGTAAGTGTGTATGACTTGTTGGCATCTGTTTGTGCCAATAAGTCGTATTTTATTTTTGGCAAGTTGTTTGCATTGTTAATGCTAAAAAAGAAAGCAAAACAACAAAGATATGAACGCAAACAACATGACATTCAAGGCACAAGAGAGGCTTGCAGAGGCCTTTCAGATTGCCTCACGCGCCGGCAACCAAGCGGTTGAGCCGGAGCATATTATGGCGGGCCTTATAGGCGGTGACGATTCGCTGGCCCTCTTTCTGCTCGGCAAGGTGGGGGCCGATACCGCGGGGTTGGATAACAAGGTACGCGCACTGATAGACAGGCTGCCCAAGGTGTCGGGCGGAGAGCCTTATCTGTCGCGTCAGTCGTTAAACGTGATGCAGAGCGCTCTTGATGCCACATCAGAGTTTAACGACAAATACATATCGCCCGAGCATATATTGATGGGGTTGCTTAAAAGCGGCGACAAGGTGGCCTCTCTGCTCAAAGGCATAGGGGTTGGACGCGATGCCCTCGTGTCTGTCATCAAAGAGGTGCGCAAGGGGTCTACTGTCGATTCGCAGACCTCTGAGCAGACATTCGACGCGCTCAACAAATATGCCATCGACCTCAACAAGAGGGCTGCCGAGGGCAAGCTCGACCCCGTGATAGGGCGCGACGAGGAGATACGCCGTGTGCTTCAGATACTTTCGCGTCGCACCAAGAACAACCCCATATTGGTGGGTGAGCCGGGCGTGGGCAAGACAGCCATTGCCGAGGGTATAGCCCACCGCATTGTAGACGGCGACGTGCCCGAGAACCTTAAGACAAAGCGCATATATTCGCTCGACATGGGTGCCCTCATTGCCGGGGCCAAGTATAAGGGCGAGTTTGAAGAGAGGCTCAAAGGGGTTGTGAGCGAGGTGGTGTCGTCAGACGGCGACATAGTGCTTTTCATAGACGAGATACACACCCTGGTGGGTGCCGGCGGCGGCGAGGGAGCCATGGATGCCGCCAACATACTCAAACCGGCATTGGCGCGCGGCGACCTGAGGGCCATAGGTGCCACCACGCTCGACGAGTATCAGAAATATTTCGAGAAAGACAAGGCTTTGGAGCGTCGTTTCCAGAAGGTGATGGTGGATGAGCCGTCGGCGCAGGATGCCATATCCATATTGCGGGGCATTAAGGAGCGTTATGAAAACCATCATCAGATACGCATCAGAGACGAGGCCATAATAGCATCCGTAGAGCTGTCGAGCCGTTACATCTCGGGGCGATTCCTGCCCGACAAGGCCATAGACCTTATAGACGAGGCGGCGGCCAAGCTGAGGCTTGAGATGAACTCGGTGCCCGAGTCGGTCGACGAGTTAGACCGTAAGGTACGCCAGAAAGAGATAGAACGCGAGGCCATCAAGCGCGAGGGCGACGAGTCTCGCATAGAAGAGCTCACCCGTGAGATAGACGAGCTTAACAGCGAGCGCACCGAGCTGAGGGCCAAGTGGCAGACATGGCGCGACCTTATAGAGAAGGTGCAGGTAAACCGCAAGCTCATTGACGATTACAAGCAGCAGGCGGCAGAGGCCGAGCGTAACTACGATTACGGCAAGGTGGCCGAGTTGCGTTACGGCAAGATACGTCAGGCCGAGCAGGAGATTGAGAGCATAAATGCCGAGATTGCCCGTAACAGCGAGAACGGCGGTGCGTTGATAAAAGAGGAGATATCTTCGGAGGATATCGCCGAGGTGGTGTCGCGCTGGACAGGCATACCGGTGTCAAGGATGTTGGCCGGCGAACGAGAGAAGCTATTGCACATGGAGGAGCAGCTGCACAAGAGGGTGATAGGGCAGCAGGCGGCCATAGAGGCCATATCCAATGCCGTAAGACGCAGCCGCGCCGGGCTTCAGGACCAGCACCGTCCCATAGGCTCGTTCATATTCATAGGCACCACGGGTGTGGGCAAGACCGAGCTTGCCAAGGCGTTGGCGGGGTTTCTGTTCAACGACGACAACATGTTGACGCGCATTGACATGAGCGAGTATCAGGAGCGTCACTCGGTGTCGAGGCTCATAGGAGCGCCTCCGGGATATGTCGGTTATGACGAGGGCGGACAGCTCACCGAGGCGGTAAGGCGCAAGCCCTATTCGGTGGTGTTGCTCGACGAGATAGAGAAGGCGCATCCCGATGTGTTCAACATATTGTTGCAGGTGCTTGACGACGGACGCCTGACCGACAACAAGGGACGCACGGTAGACTTCAAGAACACTATCATCATAATGACCTCTAACATAGGCTCGCACATTATAAACGAGAGGTTTGCAGGGCTTGACGACGACAACCGCGAGAGCCTGATAGAGTCGACGTCGGCCGAGGTGTTCGAGCTTATGAAACAGACCATAAGGCCCGAGTTTCTGAACCGCATAGACGACATTGTGATGTTCACGCCGTTGCAGAAGAGCGAGGTGCGGCAGATTGTCGAGTTGCAGATAAACTCTCTTGTGAGGATGATGAACAACGAGGGTTTGTCAATGGAGGTGACCGACAGCGCGCTTGACTATATCGCTCGGGCGGGATACGACCCGCAGTTCGGGGCACGACCTGTCAAGAGGGCCATCCAGAAGCTGCTGGTCAACGAGCTGTCAAAGCAGATACTGTCGGGAGCCGTCGACAAAGACAATCCCATAACGGTCGACTGCAAGGACGACAGACTTGTGTTTGGAAATTAGATGAAGCGAGGGTGCTTTAGGCATCCTCGCTTTTTTCGTAGGGGTAGTGACGGCGTGGGAGCACCGGGTTATGCGAAAAAGATTTATCTTTGCATAAAGACAAACGATATTATTTATGTCAGCAATAACCAAGAGCATAGCCTGCACTCTTTTCACTGCGGTGGCATCTTCGGCTATGGGGCAGCGGGCCGACGACCGTCCCAACATCATTTTGTTTATGGTGGACGACATGGGGTGGCAGGATACGTCGGTGCCTTTTGCCGGACAGCCTACAGACAACAACCGCAAGTATCTGACTCCCAATATGGAGCGGCTGGCCCGAAGCGGCATGAAGTTTACGCAGGCCTATGCCAGCGCCATAAGTTCGCCATCGCGTTGCAGCATGCTCACAGGGGCGAATGCCGCACGCCACGGGGTGACCAACTGGACACTCCATCGTGACACTCCTCAGGACGGGGCGAGCGATTCGCTGGCCATACCCTCGTGGAATTACAACGGCATAAGTCGCGTGCCAGGCATCAACAACACCTTTGTCGGTCCCTCTTTCGTGCAGGAGCTTAAAGACAACGGCTATCACACCGTTCATGTGGGCAAGGCCCATTTCGGCGCCTTCGACACACCGGGTGAAGATCCGCATCACTGGGGCTTTGAGGTCAATATCGCGGGCGGGGCGGCCGGTGGGTTGGCCACCTATCTGAGCGAGCGTAACTTCGGCCACGACAGTGAGGGTCGTAAGTTGGCGGCCAATGCCATAGTGGGGTTAGAGAAGTATTGGGGCACCGGCACCTTTGCCACCGAGGCCTTGACACGTGAGGCCATAGGGGCGCTCGACAAGGCGAAAAGATATAATCAGCCGTGGTTTTTGTATATGTCGCATTATGCTGTTCACATACCCATAGACCGTGACATGCGTTTCTTTGACAAGCACATAGCCCGCGGCCTCTCACCCAAGGAGGCGGCATACGCATCGTTGGTGGAGGGCATGGACAAGAGCCTGGGCGACCTGTTGGACTGGTTGGACAACAATGGCGAGGCCGACAACACCATAGTGATATTCATGAGCGACAACGGCGGTCTGGCGGCATCGTCACAATGGCGAGACGGGGAGCTTCACACTCAGAATGCTCCGCTGCGTTCGGGCAAGGGCTCGCTTTTGGAGGGGGGCATACGCGAGCCTATGATTGTGCGGTGGCCGGGGCGCACCGTTCCGGGGTCGAGTTGCGACAGATATGTCATGATAGAAGATTTCTATCCGACAATAACAGAGATGGCGGGCATAGACCCACGGTTGTCAGACCATTACGGCCATAGCATTGACGGCAGGAGCTTCGTGCCTCTGATAGACGGCAGCGGCGATCCGTCGGCAGACCGTGCGCTTATATGGAACTATCCGCATGTGTGGGGGCTTCAGGGTCCGGGCATCGACTTCAGTTGCGCGATACGCAAAAACAGCTGGAAGCTGATTTACAGTTATGCCACAGGGCAGAAGCAGCTGTTTGACATAGACAATGATATGGGCGAGAGGCACAACAGGGCCGCTGAGTTGCCCGAGTTGGTGAAGAGTCTTTCGGCTGAGCTGGGCGATAGTCTGCGTAAGGCCGGGGCGATGCGTCCGACAGTGAAGGCTACGGGGAGGCCATGTCCATGGCCCGATGAGGTGTGAGTGATTTTTATGATGGCGTGGTTTTTGCCATTGTTTTTTTTGTGATATCTTTGTCCGGGAATGCAGGGGGTGGCAGATAAATAAAAAACGAGTGGAATATGGAAGAGAAAGTGATCGCGCTTTTCAAGCAGAAGGGCGCAATGAAGGCCGGAGAGGTGGCCGCCGAGTTGGGCGTTGACAAAAAAGAGGTCGACAAGGTCATCAAAGAGCTTGTGAAGGCCGGTAAGGTTGAATCGCCCAAGCGTTGCTTTTATGATGTTGTAAAGTAAAAAAGGTCCGTCCTTGCACAGGGACGGACTTTTTTTCGGGTACGACGTTGAGGTGGGGTGTTTTGATAAGTGGATAATGTTTTGTACCTTGCAGAGATTTACAATAAAACTATGGACAGAAGACTTTTTATCGGAAGCACGCTCTTCCTTTCAGCCTTAGGTGTGGCGGCCAATGCTCAGAAGCAGGCCAAACCCAACATCATATACATAATGTGTGACGACATGGGTTATGGCGACCTTGGCTGTTACGGCCAGCCCTACATAAGCACACCCAATATAGACAGCATGGCGCGCGAGGGCATGCGTTTTACGCAGGCATATGCCGGAAGTCCGGTGAGCGCTCCGTCGAGGGCTGCCGTCATGACAGGGCAGCACTCGGGACACGCACAGGTGCGAGGCAACAAAGAGTATTGGAGTCAGGCCCCCAAGGTGATGTATGGCGATAACGAAGATTTCGCTCTCGTGGGGCAGCATCCTTACGACCCCAACCACGTGATATTGCCCGAGATAATGAAAGACAACGGTTACACCACCGCCATGTTCGGCAAGTGGGCCGGCGGTTACGAGGGTTCGGTGTCGACGCCCGACAAGCGTGGCGTTGACGAGTTTTACGGTTACATATGTCAGTTTCAGGCCCATCTTTATTACCCCAACTTCCTGAACCGTTACAGCCGCTCAGGGGGCGACACCTCGGTGGTAAGGGTGGTGATGGAAGACAACATAAACTATCCGATGTACGGCAAAGATTATCTCAAACGTACGCAATATTCGGCCGACATGATACACCGCAAGGCATTGGAGTGGCTTGATGACCGCAATGGCGACGAGCCATTTTTCTGCATGCTGACATACACGTTGCCGCATGCCGAGTTGGTGCAACCGGACGACTCGATAGTGGCGTCGTACAAGCGTAAGTTTTTCGTCGACAAGACATGGGGCGGCCAGGAGGCGTCACGTTACAATCCGTCAGTGCACACGCATGCCCAGTTTGCCGGCATGATAACGCGTCTTGACGCCTATGTGGGCGAGGTGCTTGCCAAGCTCAAAGAGAAGGGCTTGGACGACAACACCATAGTGATATTCACCAGCGACAACGGTCCGCACGAAGAGGGTGGTGCCGACCCGCAGTTTTTCGGTCGTGACGGCAAGCTGCGCGGCATAAAGCAGCAGTGTTATGAGGGCGGAATACGCATACCGTTCATTGTGCGCTGGCCCGGTAAGGTGGCCGCCGGCACGGTGAACGATCATCAGTGTGCCTTTTACGACCTCATGCCGACATTTTGCGACCTGATAGGCGTGGACGATTACATCTCACGCTATGGTAACGGTAAGGACGACATATTCGACGGCATATCGTTCGCTCCCACCCTCTTGGGCAAGTCGGGACAGCAGAAGCACGATTTTCTGTATTGGGAGTTTTCTCCGACCGACCAGATAGCCGTGCGCATGGGAGACTGGAAGATGGTGGTCGTAAAAGGACAGCCCCGTCTTTACAACCTCGCCGAAGATATTCATGAAGATCATGACATAGCCGACTCAAACCCCGCTCAGGTCAGCAAGATGGTAGATGTCATAATGCGCGAGCATGTGCCTAACAACCTGTTCCCTGTAACCTTGCCCGACGTCACAAAAGGCAAAAAACAAACACCGAGGCGCTGACATTGCGTTCACTGCCGGTGATGGTTTGCTGGCAGTGTCGGTATTTTGCTGGAACTGCCTCCGGCGGCCCTTCCGGGGGAGGGGTCACGGACCCCGTTTTGATATGTTTGAGGAACAACTAAGCGGATAAGTACGAAAGATAGGAGTAAAGGTGTTTCGACTTGGGTCTCACACCTTTACCCCTATCTTTCGTTTTTGGCCCTTGGGGTTGGTGCCTGGAAGATATCAGGCAGGGGCATGACTCTCGACGGAAAAACACAGAAGCAGAACGACAAGCAATAACATAGGCAGAGCAGAAAGCAGCAATAGTACATAGACAGAGCGGCAGATATAGCACGGCAGTAAGGGGCCTCAGCATAGGCAGTGCAGAAAGCAATAACGGGAAGCGTGCGGCAGGCAATAGCGGGTGCAGTGCGGTTATTGTTTGTGTGATGTTATGTATGCGATGATTTGCTCGGTGTCGTCGGGTGAGAATGTTTTGTATTCGGGGTTTCGGCGGAACCAGGTCAGCTGGCGTTTGGCATATCGGCGGCTGTTACGTTTTATCAGCTCTATTGCGGTGTCGAGGTCGCAGAGTCCGTCGAAGTGGTCGAAAAGTTCGCTGTAGCCCACCGTACGTAGGGCGTTGAGATGGGAGAAGGGGTGCAGGCCGCGGGCCTCGTCTACAAGGCCTTCTGATATCATGGCGTCGACACGTTGGTCTATTCGTCGGTAAAGCTCCGCGCGCGGACGGTCGATGAGTATGAAGAGGGGCACGAAGTTGCGTTCTCGGCTCTCTCCTTTGCGCAAAGAGCTGTATGGACGTCCGGTGGTGAGGCAAACCTCTAAGGCGCGCATGATACGTTGTCTGTTGTGGTGGTCTACAAGGCCGGCATAGTCGGGGTCGAGGCGCGCAAGCATCTCTGAAAGAGAGGCAAGTCCCTCTCTTTCAAGCTTGGCGGCAAGCATGGTGCGCACATTGTCGTCGGCGGGGGGTATTGGGTCGAAGCCTCGGGTGACCGCGTCGATGTAGAGGCCCGAGCCGCCGGTGAGTATGACATGGCTGTGTCTCTGCAACAGCTTGTCTATAAGTTCTATAGCCTCTTTTTCGTATTGGCCGCAGTTGTAAGGCTCGAAGATAGAGCGGCAGCGTATGAAATGGTGTTCCGCAGCGGCAAGCTGTTCGTCTGACGGTACTGCCGTGCCTATGCGCATCTCTTTGAATATCTGGCGTGAATCGCACGAGACGATAGGGGCGTCGATGGCTTGCGACACCTTTATGGAGGTATCGGTTTTGCCTACGCCTGTGGCTCCGGTTATGACAACGAGGGTGCCGCGCTTATTCATCGTCAGAGTAGCAGTCATCGCCCGCGAAGTCGTCATAGTCACTCATGGCCTCGTCGAATATCGAGCGGCTGGTTTGGCTGTTGTCGGCGTCGTGTTGGTCGGGGGCATCTCCGTTGGCAAACTGAAGGCGGGGATAATCGAACCCTTTTTGCGGCTTGGTAATGTCGCTGACCTCAAACATGAGGGCGCGGTCGCCGAGCTGGTCGAACACGTAGAGAAGACGGTCGCCGGGGGTGCGTATTATCTGTTCGAGGCATATGTTTGACATGGTCATGGGTATTATCTGGTCGCCGGTCTCGTCTGAGGCGGTGAAGCCCATGTCTATGGATGTGAACTCATATTGTCTGCGCCATTTGCCGTCGGTGAGGAAAAAAGAGCACAGCTCTCGCTTGTCGTAACCCAGGTCGTCGCACACGAAGTCGTGCATATCTTTGAGGGTGAGCTTTTGGGGTATCTCGTAATCGCGTATGAAGTTGGGGTCTTCATCGCTTAGAACGCGGAATTTGACTATTGCAGACATAGGCTACGGTTTTGGTGTTATTGCAAATATAACAAAAAAATTCGGTATTGCGACACCTGAGGCAAATAAAAAGCGACCTTATGGTTTAAGCAGGAAATCAATCACGTCGACAGAGTCGGGATAGTCCCAGGGGTATGGTTTCTGGGCCGAGCCGAACGGTATGTGGCGGTGACTGACAAGACACTGGGTGTGATGTTCGGCGGCGGCGAGGGTGTCAGACAGCTCCTGACTGCTGCGATAGAACGAGTAGGTTATGTCGCTTATGGCGTCGGAGCGGTTGCCGGGCGAGAGGGTGAAGAACCCGCCGTCGATGAACGGGGCGCCGGTCATTATCTTGAGTGCGCGGTTTTGTCTGTAGTTGTCGATGAATGGGGGATGGGTCATGCGGTGGCTCTGGCATGAGAGCGCTTCGGCTATGGCGGCGGCGGGGTATCCGTCGGGCAGATAGAGGTGAGTGACGTTGCGGCAGCCTAACGTGTGGTATGTGAATATGTCGTTCCACAGAAGGGCAAGTTCGCGTTCGGTCTCGTTGCCCTCTATTATGGCGGCAGAGCTTCGGTGTCCGCGCAATATCATGGGTATGCTGCCGAACTGCCGGCGTATGTGCATTGCGGTATTGGTGCTGCCCGAGGCTATGAGTGCTTCCGCTTCGGTGTGTTCGCGCAGCTCTCTTATGTCGGCGTCGAATGCTGTGCGTACGCACTCTTGCGCCCACTGCATCAGGTGGCGGTCTTTAGAGGAGTGTTTGACCAGCGCGGTGTTGCCGGTAAGACAGCAGCACAGCAGGTCGAAAAAGCCTGCCATGGGTATGTTGCCCGCCATAATGACAGCCACGCGGCGACCTTTGTCGGCATGGGGGTAACGGCCCAGCCATTGCGTGACGGCATCGTGCGAGAGCATGGTGTCTGTAATGGCGTCGATGGCATATTTTATGTCATCAGGGGTGAACCATACGTTGTCGTCAATGGCTCTTTTGACAGTGTGGGGGGGCGCACCTTCGCAGAGGAGCCGGCGAAGGTGTGTCATGGCTTTGAGGCGGGTGTCGAGCAGGGTGGTCATCTGTCGAAGAGGTGTTTGTATTCTTTGAGCACAAATTCGAGGTCGGCGGGGGTGTCGATGGCGTGCGACTGGCAGTCGGTGACGGCCGTGCGTATGGTGTATCCGTTTTCTATCCAGCGCAGTTGTTCTAACGACTCGCATTGTTCAAGCTCTCCCACCGGCAGAGAGCATATCTGGGCCAGCACATCTTTGCGGTATCCGTAAAGGCCTATGTGTTTGAAGAAGGTGTGTTTGCCCGACCATGACGCAGGCTCTTGTCCGCGCAAAAAGGGTATGGCGCTGCGGCTGAAGTAGAGGGCGTTGCCGTTGCGGGCGCACACAACCTTGGGCGAGTTTTCGTTGAATATGTCTTCGTTGGACTCGAACGGCTTGACAAGGGTGGCTATCTGGGTGGCGGGGTCGTCAAAGCAGCTTTTTATCAGTTCGAGTTGCGAGGTGTGTATGAAAGGCTCGTCGCCCTGTATGTTGATTACGGCATCGAAAGAGGTGCCGAAGAGCTGTTCGGCCTTTGCGAGAGCCTCGTTTGAGCGTTCGGTGCCGCTGCGGTGGTGGGGCGATGTCATGATGACGGTGGCGCCTCCTGCCAGGGCCTTCTCTTCTATGCGGGTATCGTCGGTGGCTACGACACAATAGTCGAAGCAGCTGCGGGCACGCTCCCACACGTGCATTATCATGGGTTTGCCGAATATGTCGACCAAAGGTTTGCCCTCGAAGCGGCTCGAGCCGTATCGGGCAGGTATGACTGCAAGAAATCTGTTCATTGTTGCACGGTTTTTGTTACTTGTAAGCAGGCCCGCCAACGCAGAGACGAAGTGGTTCTGTCTCTGCCGAGGTCGGGTTTTGTCATTTGCAAAGATATCGTTTTATTGTGTAATTGTCTGCCTTTCGACTCTTTTTTGAATATACCTTATATTATATATACGCTTTGGACCGGCAGTAGAGATAATTTTGTTTCACACACTAAAAAAGTGAGGATAAAATTTTGAGATAGGGCAATAATTTTTAACTTTGCATCGCCAAACATGAGACGCGGGTGAAATTGGGCCGGTTTTGCCGGTCTGTCGTTTCTCTTCCGCAGCTATTGAAATAGTGGGTGACAAGGGGGTGATTGCGGGTTTCTTTGTTTGATGTTTGGAACGCTTCTTGTTGTCCGGTTCGGATTTCCAAGCAATCTATTTATTTGTACAAGACCACATTATGCAAGATTTTGCAACATTGAAACAAAAAACTCTCGTAGAGTTGCGTGCTATCGCCAAGTCGTTCGGCATGAAAAGGGTGGAGAGTTATCGTAAGGACGAGCTTATAGGTAAGATTATCGAGTTTTCGTCGGCCATTGCAGAGTATCGTAACGGCGACGCACAGCAGGGCGACCGCTCTTTGTCCGACAGTCATGATGTAGCTACGGAGGCCGTGGCAGAGCCGTCGGAGAGCAGGGCAGGGGAGCCCGAGGCAGTGCGGCATCGTCGTGGCAGGATAGCGAGGGGCAAGGTCTATTCGGCTCAGCCCGAGGGTGTTGCCGCAAGGGGAGACTCTTCGGTTGCGGCAGCTTCTGAAGAGCCGTCTTTAGAGAGGCGTACCAATGTGCCCAATCCGCCGGCAGTTGATATAGAGATAATGAAAAAGCGCCGTTTCGATGCCCGTCAGTCGGCGCGTCAGGATATGGCCAAGGCCGACAAGCGTGTGCGCAACGATGAGGTTGATGAGGCGGAGCGCTCGTCATCTGTCACAGAGCAGCAAGAGGAGCCGAGGGCCAAACGTCAGGCCCTTCAGCGCGAGGAGTATCTCGGTTCGGTAAAGAGCGAGGGGGTGCTTGAGATATTGCAGGACGGTTACGGCTTTTTGCGGTCGTCAGACTACAACTACCTCAACTCGCCGGACGATATATATGTGTCGCCGTCGCAGATACGCACCTTCGGACTCAAACAGGGCGATACGGTGGCAGGCGAGATACGTCCGCCCAAAGACGGCGAGAAATATTTCCCGTTAGTGAAGGTCGACAAGATCAACGGCCTTAATCCAGAGGAGTTGCGTGACAGGGTGATGTTTGAATATCTGACCCCCTTGTTTCCGCAAGAGAAATTCGACATCACGAGCAACGGACACAACAATTTGTCTAACAGGGTGATAGATATGTTCGCACCCATAGGCAAGGGTCAGCGTGCCCTTGTGGTGGCGCAGCCCAAGACGGGTAAGACCATGCTGCTCAAATCTATAGCCAACGCCATTGCCGACAACCATCCGGAGGCCTATATGATAATGTTGTCTATAGACGAGCGTCCTGAAGAGGTGACCGACATGCAGCGCTCGGTAAAGGCCGAGGTGGTGGCCTCGACATTTGACGAGCAGGCCACACGCCATGTCAAGGTGGCTGAGATGGTGCTCGAAAAGGCCAAGAGACTGGTGGAGTGCGGCCATGATGTGGTGATATTCCTCGACTCGATAACACGTCTGGCGCGTGCCTACAACACGGTGCAGCCCGCTTCGGGCAAGGTGCTGTCGGGTGGTGTCGATGCCAATGCGCTGCACAAGCCCAAACGCTTTTTCGGAGCGGCGCGCAACACCGAAGAGAAGGGTTCGCTTACCATAATAGCTTCGGCGCTCATAGACACCGGCTCGAAGATGGACGAGGTGATATTCGAGGAGTTCAAGGGCACGGGCAACATGGAGTTGCAGTTAGACAGAAAGTTGTCTAACAAGCGCATATATCCTGCTGTCGACATAACGGCCTCGTCGACACGTCGCGACGACCTTTTGATGAATCGCGAGACATTGCAGAAGACATGGATAATACGCCGTCACCTCACCGACATGAACTCGGTGGAGGCCATGGAGCTGATAAAGAAAGAGATGGAGAGCACCGACAGCAACGATGAGCTGTTGCAGAAGATGAATCAGTAGTTTGCTGCGTATTGCATACATGAAAACGGATGCCTTATGTTTAAGGTGTCCGTTTTGTTGTATGTGGTGTAGACATTGTCACTGTTTGTGAGGGTAGAGGGTAAAAAACAGGGGTGAGGCAGAAAAAAACGTTAAACATGTTTGTTTTTATCAAATCGACAGCTAAATTTGTATTGTTGTTAGGCTCTGTTTTTAGGTCGTGTCGCCAAGGTGTGCGGCTCAACGGCGGTGTAGGCCTATTGTGGTCGTTTCAGGCTGGCGGAGCGCTTGGCAACTGATTGAAAAATTAAATGTTATGATAATTGATTCTTTGAAAAACAGCCGGTTTGCCGAGTTGTTGCATCCCGATTTCAAGCTGGTGTTTGACTATGTGAGGACGCACGAGTTGTCGCTTGCGGCACCCGGACGCATAGAGCTGAAAGGTGATGATGTTTATATCAATATTGTGCAGGTTGAGGGCAAAGAGAGTGCTGATGCAGTGCTTGAGACCCATGAGCAGTATATCGACATACAGTTCCCGTTGTCGGGGGTCGAGAGTTTCGGTTGGAAAGGTGCCGGCGACATGACGAGCCAGAGCCGTCCGTACGACGCAAAAGACGATATAGCTTTTTTTGAAGATGCTCCGCACACCTTTTTCACCTTGCATCCGGGCGAGTTTGCCATATTCTTTCCGGAAGACGGGCATGCGCCGTGCATAGGGCATGGCAAGATTAAGAAAGCCATTGCAAAAGTGAAAGTTGTAAGCTATGATAAATAGATTGTCGAGAGTGTGGCTCTCGCTTTGTCTGTCGTTGTCGGCAGCGTGGGCGTTTGCCGGTGTGCCTGTCAAGGTAACATGTGTGGGTAACAGTGTCACCTACGGCATGGGCGTGGACGACAGAGAGCATAACTGTTATCCCGCCAGATTGGCGCAGATGCTGGGCGATGGCTATGATGTGCGTAATTTCGGCAAGTCGGGGGCGACGCTTCTGTCAAAGGGGCACCGTCCGTATGTTGAGCAGCAGGAGTTTGCCGACGCTGTAGCCTTTGCGGGTGATGTGGTGGTGATACACCTTGGGCTAAACGACACCGACCCGCGCAACTGGCCCAATTACAAAGATGACTTTGTGCATGACTATCTGCGACTTATAGATACGTTCAAGAGCGTGAATCCCAAATGTAGGGTGATTATATGCCGCATGACTCCCATAACGAGCGCGCATTGGCGTTTCAAGTCGGGTACTCGTGATTGGTATGCACAGATACAGAGCAAGATAGAGCATGTGGCACAGCTGGCAGACGTGGAGCTGATAGACCTACAGGAGCTGTTATACGACCGTCCGCAGCTTTTGCCCGATGCACTGCATCCCAACGTCGAGGGGGCATATATATTGGCACGCAGGGTATATGCGGCCATCACGGGCGATTACGGCGGTTTGAGGATGGCCCCGATATATGGCGACGGCATGGTGTTGCAGTGCGATAAGGTGCTGACAATTAGTGGTATGGCCAATGCCGGCGAGACGGTAGAGGTGAAGATTGCCGGACAGAAGAGAAAGACGGTGGCATCATGCGACGGACATTGGCAGGTAGAGTTGGGTCCGTTGAAGGCTGGAGGTCCGCATAAGATGAGCGTCAGGGCTGCCAGCGGCAGTCTGCTGTTTGACGATGTAATGGCGGGTCAGGTGTGGCTTTGCTCCGGGCAGTCTAACATGGCATTCAAGGTTAGGCAGGCGGCAGGGGCGGAGGAGGCTATGGCCGGCGCCGAGGCTCATGCGGTGCGCCTTTACAACATGCAGCCGCGGGTGTATACCGATGCCGTAAGCTGGGACTCGATGCAGCTGGCGTTGCTCAACAATGGCGATTATTATCTTGACACCCGTTGGCAGAGGGCCGATGCGCAGAGCGTGGGTGACTTTTCGGCGGTGGCATACTATTTCGGCAAGATGTTGGCCGACAGTCTCGGTGTGCCTGTGGGTTTGATATGCAATGCCGTGGGAGGTGCTCCTACAGAGGCTTTCATAGACAGGGGGACCATGGAGTTCAACCCTGTGTTGGTAGACGAGCTTGGCGACTGGAAAAAGAGCGACATGTTGCAGGGGTGGGTCAGGGAGCGGGCCGCTCTCAACATCAAAAACACTCCGTTCAAGAGTCAGCGACACCCTTACGAGCCCTGTTATCTTTACATGACGGGCATCGCTCCACTCTCCGTTTTTCCTGTCAGTGGCTTTATATGGTATCAGGGCGAGTCTAACGCCCACAATGCCGAGTTGCACGAGGTTGCCTTTCCTGCCTTGATAGAGAGCTGGCGTAAGACCTGGGGCGAGACCCTGCCGTTTTATTATGTGCAGTTGTCGAGCATAGAGCGTCCCAGTTGGCCCTATTTCAGAGACAGTCAGCGTCGCATGGCCTCTGAATTGGATAATGTGGCCATGGTTGTGTCGAGCGATTTAGGCGACAGGTATGATGTGCATCCGGTGCATAAGAGGCAGATAGGCGAGCGTTTGGCATTACAGGCGTTGCACCGCGACTATGGCATGTCGCATGTGGTGCCGTGCGGTCCTATGTTCAGGCGGGTCTGCCATAGTGGCGGGTCTGCCTATGTGGAGTTTGATTATGCCGATGGCATGACCACCTCTGACGGTGAGGCTTTGCGTTCGTTTGAGGTGGCGGGCGACGACGGGCTGTTTGTTGCGGCAGAGGCTGTAGTGGAGGGCGACAAGGTTAAAGTGTCGTCGGACAAGGTGAAGAGTCCCATATATGTGCGTTACGGATGGCAGCCATTCTCGACCGGCAACCTTGTCAACGGAGCGGGGCTTCCGGCATCGACATTTACGAGCGGCAATTAGGTTTAGGTAGCCTTAAGCGGCGGGGAGGGATAGCAGTGCGGGGGTGTTTGCGGGCTTTGGAAAGCGGCGCCGGTAAGGGTTGCTGAAATCTTTTGGTGGCGGGGTATCGGGGCTTCGGGAAGCGTGTTTTGAGCAGAGCTTTTCAAAAGGGTGGTGTATGGGCTTGAAAAAGAGCGACAAGAGCATGATTTTAAATTTAAAGATATGGAAAAGATTGAAGGTCTGATAGATGCGCCGTTCACACCGTTTTACAAGAACGGAGAGGTCAATTATGAGCCTATAGCCGATTATGCCGCATTGCTGGTAAACAACGGCCTTAAGGGAGTGTTTATAAACGGCTCGTCCGGAGAGGGTTACATGCTCACCGAAGAGGAGCGCATGCGGTTGGCCGAGAGGTGGGTCGAGGTGGCTCCCGAGGGTTTCAAGGTTATTGTGCATGTGGGCAGCACTTGTGTCAAGTCGAGCCGTAACCTTGCCGCACACGCACAGGAGATAGGCGCGTGGGGTACTGGCGCCATGGCTACCCCTTTCCCAAAGATAGGACGCGTGGAAGAGCTGGTGCTGTATTGCCAGCAGATAGCGGAGTCCGCTCCCGGATTGCCGTTCTATTACTATCACATACCGGCCTTCAACAACGCCTATCTGCCCATGGTCGACTTCTTGAGGGCTGTTGACGGACGCATACCCAACTTCGCCGGCATCAAATATACGTATGAGAGTCTATATGAATACAACCAGTGCCGTCTTTACGGGAACGGCAAGTTTGACATGCTGCACGGTCAGGATGAGACCATACTGCCGTGTCTTGCCATGGGTGGTGCCCGTGGAGGCATAGGAGGCACGACCAATTACAACGGTCGCGCACTGGTGGGCATAATAGAGGCGTGGAAAGCCGGCGACATAGAGAGGGCGCGCGAGCTTCAGAACTTCTCTCAGCAGGTGATAAACGTGATATGTAATTACAGGGGCAATATCGTTGGCGGCAAGCGCATCATGAAGCTCATAGGTCTCGATTTAGGTGAAAACCGTGTGCCCTTCCGCAACATGACCGACCAGGAGGAGAAAGCCATGAAAGCCGAGCTGGAGGCTATCGGTTTTTTCGACAGATGTAACAAAATGTGAGTGGCATGACAGGAGCATTGAGATATTGGTGGCTGGTTGCGCTGCTGATGCTGGCAGAGCCTGCGCGGGCCGTTGACGTGTCGGCGGGTGGCGGCTCAGCAGATAGGGACGAGGTGTTTGACAACAGGCACAATGATGTGACGGTAAGGCGGTTGCCTGGCCTTGAAGTCTCTGAAGGACAGGGGGTCTCGGCTCCTTATGCGGGTGTGTCGGCGGGACGTGTCATAGTGGCTGGAGGGTGCAATTTCCCGGGGGTGCCGGCAGCTGACGGCGGCGCCAAAGTATATTATGACGACATATTTGTGTCAGACATCGCCTCAGACTCGGCATCGTTGTGGAAGAGGGTGGGGCGGCTGCCTTTCAAGGCGGCTTACGGCGTCAGCGTCACAACGCCGAGAGGTGTTGTGTGCGTGGGTGGCAGTAATGGTTCCGGGGCGCTCAGGAGCGCGTGGCTGCTGAGGTGGGACGCTACAAGCGGCACCGTGGTGACGGAGCCGTTGCCCGACCTGCCTGTTGCCATGGAGCAGATGGCGGGGGGTGTTCACGGCGACGAGGTGTATGTGGCCGGTGGTAACATTGACGGTGTGCCGGGCAACCGTTGTTTCGTGCTTCGCATGGGTGGGCGCTCATCGTGGCGGGAGCTGGCGCCGATGCCGGGCGGGGGACGCGTGCAACCCGTAGGGGTGGTGTGCAATGCGGCCGAAGAGGCGCGTTTCTTCGTGATGGGCGGCTTCATGCCTCCGGCTGGCGATAGCCTGTGTCAGGTGTATGACGACGGCTTCGCCTACAATCCGCGTAACGACACATGGGAGCCTGTGGCACCTGTGATACCCTATGGCGACGACAAGCCTGCCGCTTTGGTGGGGGGCAGCGCCTTCGCCTCGGGGAGTCACCATATAGCGGTGGTCGGCGGTGTCGATTACGACATATTCAGGCGCGCATTGAATGGTCCGGTGCTCATGGAGCGGGCGCGGCAAAGCGGCGATATTGTCATGTATGACTCGCTGAGGAGCTGGCAGGATGACTATATGCGTCATCCGTCGGCGTGGTATCGCTTCAACGACCGTCTGCTGATATATCACACCATCACCGACACGTGGGTGCGTGAGGGTTATGTTCCCGAGCTGGCATTAGCGGGTGCGGCTGCGGTTCCATATGGCGGCGAGTGCTTCGTGATAGGGGGTGAGAGCAAGCCGGGGGTGAGGTCTGCGGGCGTCTATGCTCTCGATATAGAGACGCGCACCGACTTCGGATGGGTCAACTGGGCGGTGCTGGCCATATATCTGTCGGGCATGTTGCTGCTGGGATATTGCTTCATGCGGCGGTCGTCGAGCAGTGACGACTTCTTCAAAGGGGGCGGACGAATACCGTGGTGGGCTGCCGGCATAAGCATATATGCCACTATGTTGAGTGCCATAACCTACATGGCAATACCGGCAAAGGCCTTTGCCACCAACTGGACATATTATCCCATGCTGGTGATGATATTGGTGGTGTCTTATCCGGTGATAAAATATTACCTGCCGTTTTTCAGACGCCTTAATGTCACCAGCGCCTATGAATATCTGCAACTGAGGTTTAATTACACCGTGCGTCTGATGGCCAGTCTGCTGTTCATCGCCTTTATGGTAGCACGCACGGCGCTGGTGCTGTATCTGCCGTCGCTGGCTCTGACAACGGTCACTGGCATAGACATTTACATCTGCATTATATTGATGGGTGTGGTGACGGTGGTCTATTGCACCATGGGCGGCGTGGAGGCCGTGGTGTGGGGTGATGTCATTCAGGGTTTCATATTGGTGGGCGGTGCCTTTTTCGCCGCCGGATACCTCATATTCAACACCGAAGGCGGCATTGGCGGCTTTATCGACATTGCGGTGGATAACGACAAGTTCCGCATGTTTGAGTGGAGCTTCGACTGCACCAAGGCGGTGTTTTGGGTGGTGATATTGGGAGGGTTGGCCAACAACCTCATATCGTACACCTCTGACCAGACCGTGATACAGCGATATCTCACCACCAAAGACGAGAAGGCGGCAGGCAAGGGCATCATGATGAACGGCCTTATGAGCGTGTTCATATCGGTGGTGTTCTATCTGATAGGGACGGGGCTGTACACCTTCTTCAAGTCGCGTCCGCAAGAGCTTGACTATGCGCTCTCCAACGGCGACGCCATATTCCCATTCTTTATGATGAGCCAGATGCCGGTAGGGGTGGCCGGGTTGCTGATAGCTGCCATATTTGCGGCCACCATGTCGACGATAGCATCTAACATCAACTCTACGGCAACGGCCTTTTCGGTGGATATCTACAGGCATTGGAAAAGGGATATATCTGACAGCCATATGTTGAAATCGGCGCGCTGGGCTTCGCTGGCGGCGGGTGTGGCCGGCACGGTGCTGGCGGTGATGATGGCCACGTGGGACATATTGTCGCTGCTCGACTATTTCAACTCGATACTCGGGCTGCTGGCCGGCGGATTGGGAGGTCTCTTCCTTATGGGCATATTCTTCGACCGCATAGGAGCCAAGGGGGCTTTGGTGGGCTTTGTATCCGGAACGGTGGCGGTGTTTGTGCTGAGCATCTATACGCCGGTGTCGTTTTTGCTGTACGGGGCCATTGGCATTGTGGTGTCGGTGGCTGTGGCGTTGATTTACAGCCTTGTGTGGCCCGCCGTAGAGCCCAAAGAGGGCCTTACATGGAAAAGACGTATCAGGGTTGATGATTAAAACGCGTTTTGTGCGGTACTGTTGATAAAAAGATATTACGATGTTGGATTTTAAGAGATTGGCCGGGCAATATAGGTCAGAATTGTTTGACAAGGTATTGCCGTTTTGGCTTGAGAAGTCGCAGGACAAGGAGTGCGGCGGATATTTCACCTGCCTTGACAGGGAGGGTAACGTGTTTGACACCGACAAGTTCATATGGTTGCAGGGACGTCAGGTGTGGATGTTCTCAATGCTCTATAACAAGGTAGAGAAGAGGCAGGAGTGGCTTGATTGTGCGGTGCAAGGGGCTGAGTTCTTGAAGAAATACGGCCATGACGGCAATTACAACTGGTATTTCTCGCTCACACGTGAGGGAGGGCCGCTTGTGGAGCCGTACAATATTTTCTCCTATACCTTTGCGGCCATGGCTTTCGGTCAGCTGAGCATAGCCACGGGCAACAGCGAGTATGCCCATATTGCCAAGAAGACATTCGAGGCGGTGCTTGCCAAAGTCCCCAATCCCAAGGGCAGGTGGAGCAAGACACATGCCGGTACGCGTGATTTGAAGGGTTTTGCCCTGCCTATGATATTGTGTAACTTAGCGTTGGAGATAGAGCCTCTGTTAGACGCCAAGTTTATGGAGTCGACCATCGAAGTGTGCATACACGAGGTGCTCGATGTCTTTTACCGTCCCGAGCTGGGTCTGATTGTCGAGAACGTGTCGGCCGACGGGGGGCTCTCTGACAGCTTTGACGGTCGCCTGCTCAACCCCGGACATGCCATAGAGGCCATGTGGTTTATAATGGACTTAGGGGTGCGTCTTGGTCGCAAAGAGTTGATAGACAAGGCTGTGAAGATAGCGCTTCAAGAGGTGGAGTATGGCTGGGACAAAGAGTATGGCGGCATATTCTATTTTATGGACAGGTTAGGCCATCCGGTGCAGCAGTTGGAGTGGGACCAGAAACTGTGGTGGGTGCACATAGAGACACTGATTACCATGCTTAAAGGGTATAAGCTGACAGGCTCAGAGGAGTGTCTCGGCTGGTTTGAGCGGGTGCATGATTATACGTGGTCTCATTTCACTGACAAAGATTATCCCGAGTGGTTCGGCTATCTCAACAGACAGGGCGAGGTGTTGCTGCCTCTTAAGGGTGGTAAGTGGAAGGGTTGTTTTCATGTGCCGAGGGGGTTGTATCAATGCTGGAGGTTGCTCGAATCGTTGAGCGAGAGATAGATGGAAGAGAAGCGGTTTTACCGCCTCTCTTTTTTTATTGTTGGCGGCAGTGGGTGTTTGGTGTTGTGCGGATTGGCCTATGGGCGGTGGTTTGCCTAAGGCGGATTGTGCTGTTTTGCGTTATGCGGCTCGTGCGGATGTGTATTGTGCGCTGTGTGCCGGCGTATTGATGAGGACTAAGCAGTTTGATGGGTAAGACGCAGTCGTTATTTTGAGTATGCGGAGTGGGCGTAAGTTAAAATATAATGTATCCTGCGACACCTGACAATGCTATGACAATAAGCGGGTTGGCCTTAAACCATACTGCCGTGAGGGCGGCGGCGAACACTATTATGCTTCGATAGTCGATGAAGTTTTCGCGGTTCATTAGCACCAGGGCGGCGGCGGCTATCAGTCCTATGATGACAGGACGCATTGACCTCATGACCTGTTTGATGTAGGGGTTGCCGTTGAGACGGGTGTAGAAGAACGACCCTAAAAGCATGAGCACTAATGACGGTGTGCATACGCCGAGAGTTGCTAACGTTGCACCTAAGATGCTGCCGCCGGATGCGGTGTAGCCTATGTAGGTGGCGCAGTTTATTGATATGGGTCCGGGGGTCATTTGCGAGATGGCCACAATGTCGGCAAACTCTGACGAGGTGATCCAGTTGTGCGATGTGACAACCTCGCTCTGTATCAGCGACAGCATGGCATATCCGCCCCCGAATCCGAATATGCCTATCTTGAAGAACGATAAAAACAGCTCTAAGTAGATCATTGCTTATCCTTTGGGTTTCTCTGTTGGGTTTGTTTGAGCTTATGGCGGCAATAGACTATGCCCCACACCACGGCCGCTATGATGAATATCACCGGAGAGAGACCGAACCAGATGCCCGCAGCCACCGCTATCACTATAGGTATCTCTTTGCGTGTGATGTTTTTAGAGAAGCTGAACACAGGGTAGAGTATAAGCGCAACCACCGCCGGACGCATGCCCATGAACACGCTCTTGGTGGCCGGATATTGGTAAAGGGAACGGAAAAATATTGCTATGGTGAGCAATATTATGAACGAGGGCAGCACCGAGCCTAAAAAGCCGGCAATGCCTCCGATGACACCCTTGCGGTGGTAACCTATGAGTATGGCGGTGTTGACGGCCATAGGTCCGGGCGAGGCTTGCGCCAGCGACAGATAGTTGAGAAACTCCTCGTCGTTGACCCATCCGTGACGCCCTATCTCGCGCTGCATGAGCAGTATCATCGCATAGCCGCCCCCGAAAGTGAAGCACCCTATCTTGAAAAAGCTGGTAAATATTTTTAACGTCTCTTTCATCGCCTTTTCATCTTTATAAGTCAAGCTCTTTGAACGTCTCCCAGATGCTTTGCTGCGGCAAAGGGGCTTTTATCGTCATGCGCTCCTTGGTGACGGGGTGATCGAATGTTACCGAGCGGGCATGTAGCGATATGCCGCCGTCGGGGTTAGAGCGTGGTGCGCCATATTTGAGATCGCCCTTTATGGGGCTGACGGCTTTCGACAGCTGCGCCCTTATCTGGTGGTGGCGTCCTGTTATCAGCTCTATCTCTAAAAGGCAGTAGTGCTTGCTGTGTCCTACAACCCTATAGCGCAGGCGTGCCTCTTTGGAGTCGCCACGGGGTGATGTGTGGGCATAAGAGCGGTTCTTGGACGAGTTGCGCTCTATATAGTGGACAAGCTCGCCCTCTTCCCGGGCAGGTCTGTCGCTGACGATAGCAAGGTATCGCTTGTCTATGCGGCGGTCGCGCACCATCTCGTTCATGCGCACGAGCGCTTTAGAGCTCTTGGCAAACAGCACAACGCCGCTCACAGGACGGTCGATGCGGTGTATGACCCCAAGAAAGACCGCGCCGGGCTTGCCATCGCGCTCTTTGATGAACATCTTGACTGCCTCTTCAAGCGACATATCGCCCGAATGGTCTGTTTGCACCGGCATGCCCGCGTGTTTGTTGACGGCTATAAGGTGGTTGTCTTCGTATAGTATCTCGCGCTTGTCCAACATCTCTTGCTTGTTTGACAGTTGTGCGCAAAGATAAAAAAGATTTTCATCCGCGGCAAATGCAGATGCCGGCGGTAGTTTGCCGGCACTGCGGATAATGGTTTGCTGGCACTGCCTCCGGCGGCCCTTCCGGGGGAGGGGTCACAGACCCCGTTTTGATATTTTTGAGGAACAACTAAGCGGATAAGTACAGCTATCCCATAAATGTGTTTCGACTTACGTCTCACACTTTTAT
>JAIECQ010000090.1 GCA_029068395.1 Rikenellaceae bacterium | reverse complement strand
CACCAAGGCACTCCCCGCGGGGGCACGGGTGATTCTTTTTGAAATAGCCGACTACACAGGTCGGAAAACAACGCTCTTTATAACACGAATCACTCTGCCTCCGCTGCCGGTCGTGACAACCCCGCCACCCCCGTTGCGACCACTAAGGCACTCCCCGCGGGGGCACGGGTGATTCTTTTCTAATACCGAATTGCAACCACGCGAGCAAGAGGCTCATGACAAGCGATTCAGAAATCAAAGTTATGCAGATATTCAAAGGCCTGATAGCCATCACATTATTCCTAAGCACTTACGGATACGCTTCGGCCGCCACTCCTGACTGCGACCTCTATCGCCGCGACACCGTGTTCGTTCCCGTCATGTCACCGGCGATAGACAGCCTCACGCGCGTCATGGAGAAGCGCCTTCAGACGATAGAGCAGCGCATACACGTCCTCGACACCATACAGGAGGCCGTCGTTATGCGTCCCGAGAAAGAGGAGCAACGACGCGCCGAACGCTATGCCAAACGCGAGGCCGCCCGCGCCAACAACTGGATGCGAGGCAAGAGCCACCCGTTCGACCGCGGCATAGACCAGATAGTGTTCGTCCCCAAGGGACAATGGCTCGTGGGAGGCAGCATATCGTTTCAAGATTACACCGAAGACAACTATAAGTTCCTGATTGTCGACGACATAAACGCCGGTGCCTACATCTTCAAGGTAAGCCCGTTCTTCGGATGCTTCGTAGGCAACAACACCGCTATCGGCGCACGCCTGGTCTACTCGCGCACCTCAGCCGACATAGGCAGTGTCAACCTCAAGATAAGCGACGACATCAGCTTCGGACTCAACGATATAAACTATATACAACACCAGTACGACATATCGTTGTTCTTCCGTAATTACATCAACCTTGGCACCCAACGACGCATAGGCCTGTTCAACGAGACACGCCTCACATACGGCGGCGGCCAGGGCAAGCTGGTCAACTCAAGCAAAGAAGATGTCACGGGCACCTATCAGCAGATAAGAAGCCTGCAACTGGGCCTGGCCCCCGGAGTCGTCGCCTTCATCACCGACAATGTGGGTGTCGAGGTGTCGGTGGGTGTGCTGGGGCTTAAATACAACACCATCAAGCAGACTACCAACCAGATAGAGACGGGCAAACACGCCCGCACATCGGCCAATTTCAAGATAGACCTCTTCTCTATAAACTTAGGCATGGCATTCTATCTCAACTCCATGCGCGGACTTAACCCTGCCAACTACAAATTCCGCAAGTCGGCACGCAGAGCCAGCGAAGACGACTTCGAGAAGGCCATAAAGACCAATCTCAAAAATTACGAACAATGAGACGCATTAACATAATAATAATGACCCTGCTGCTTGCCACGGGGTGCATACCCAACGACATACCATACCCCAACCGCCAGCCGAGCTTCAAGGCTTTCGAGGTTGAGGGCCAGGTGGGCAGCTCTGAGTTCGACCAGCTCAACCGCAAGGTCAGCCTCACCGTCGACGGCGAACACGACATCACCAACGTGCGCGTCATCTTCTGGGACATCAGCGACTCCACCGAGATGCTTCCCGCCATGCCCGACAGACTCAACCTTGCCAAGCCATACCTCTGCACACTGCGCACATGGCAAGACTACCAGTGGACCATCGACGCCAAGTGGGACGTGCAATACCTCGTCAACGTCGAAGACCAGATAGGCGACGCCTCTGTAGACACCGTTGGCCGTGTTATGATTGTCACCGTGGCCAAGACGCAACACCTCGCCTCTATGAAAATCAACAAGATACAGATAGGGCCCACCAATGCTGTCATCACCCCCGACCCGCTGGAAGGCACCTTCGACCTGAGAGGTGACGGCCAGGTGTTCAAGGTGAACATGTTCGGCCGCACCGAAGAGTGGCGCATATCGGCGGCCCACGCCCAGTTCTCAATACAGAGCAAGTCGGTTACGGCCTGGACCAAGACTGCCACCGCCACCGCCAGCGTACCCGTGGGAGCCACCGACATAGGCTATGAGTACCGCCGCGAGGTAGACGAGGCATGGAACCAGACCGACATCGAGAATATCACCCTCGACGGCGGCACCATGACGGCCGTGATAACCGGACTCGAACCGGGCACCAAGTATGTGTGCCGTCCCTTCCTCGGCGACGAGAGAGGCCAGGAGCAGACCTTCACCACCGACAAGGTGGAAGAGATTCCCAACATGAACTTCGAGCAGTGGCACCAGGCCGACCCCAAGGGCATCTGCTGGTACCCCTATGCCCAAGGCGGCACCCCGTACTGGATAACAGGCAACTACGCCACCGCCCAGTTCGGCAGCACCAATGCCACCATACCTGTGGAGGATGGCGCTAACGACAGCAAGTACGGCGCCTGCTTAGAGACCAAGAAGGTGGCGGGACAACTTGCCGCCGGCAACCTCTTCACCGGTGACTTCAAGTTTACCAGCATCACCGAAGCGGCCAACAGCCCCAAATTCGGACGCCCCTTCACCGGCCGCCCCGCCGGACTCAAAGGATGGTACAAATATCAGCCGCAAGCCATCAGCGACGCCAAAAACGATGATGACAAAAAACTGATAGGCCAACCCGACCAGTGCCACATATACATATCGCTCGAAAACTGGCGCGGCGCCACCGAACGACCCAAAGAGGACGCCCGCGACGTGGTGGCTTACGGCGAATTCAAGACAAGCGAGAGCAGCGACTCATACAAAGAGTTCGTTATCAACATTGACTACAAGAGCACCACCATCAAACCCACGCATATAGTGCTGGTCACCACCTCCAGCGTGTACGGCGACCGATATTGCGGCGGCAAAGGCTCTAAACTCTGGGTCGACGAGCTGTCGTTCGATTACGACTCAACGCCGATTGTAAGATAACCGCTCAACGCATACGACATACGAGGGCCGGAGAGAGATGCTCCGGCCCTTATTCATGCTCTCAAAAACGGCATGATAATTGCGTATATCTCTGTCGCGCCACAATTTTCAACAACAATCAACACTTTGCAAACACGATATCAACACTCATGACGCCACAAAGATTAACAAGCAAACAAACGACAACACAAGTGAAAATCAGACCATTAACATATAATCAACTTTCAGCGGACACCTTTTCAACAACTTATCCACACCGCAAGACAAAATAAAAACAGCTCTATGCGACAGGTTTGCGATGAAAATACAATAATTTATATAACTTTGCAGCACAATAACAAACGCACACAAGACGTTAACACCATTAGTCTGTTATAAAACCAACCATATCATGAAAAAACTACTATTATTCTCAGCGGCCATTGTCACTCTGATGGCCGGCGCATCATGCGAAAACAATGTCACCGGCGGCTCGGTATCCATAAAGAGCGATAAAGACTCGCTCTCATACGCCATCGGTGTCTCTATGGGTTCGCAGCTCAAATCGTGGGGTTTCCTCGACAATGACATCAACCCCGCAGCCCTCAACAAAGGCATCAAAGAGGCATTCTCAGGTCAGAAGACCTCTATCTCAGGCCAGGAGGCTACCGAGATCATGCAGAAATATGTCATGACCGTGATACCCAAGCGCAACCGCGACAACAGCATCAGATTCCTGGAAGAGGCACAGAAAGAGGCTAACGCCAAAGTCACCCCCAGCGGCATCGTTTACGTTATTGTCGACGAGGGCGATGTAAACCTCAAACCTACCATCAATGACACCGTCACCGTCGACTACGAAGGCAAATTCTCTGACGGCAAGGTATTCGACTCGTCATACGAGCGCGGCGTTCCCGCCACCTTCCCCCTCAACGGTGTGATAGAGGGCTGGAAAGAGGGCATGCAGTTAGTGGGCAAAGGCGGCCACATCAAACTGTGGATACCCTCGGAGCTGGCTTACGGCGAATATGGCTCAGGTCCCATCGGCGGTAACCAGGCGCTCTTCTTCGATGTAAAGGTAAAAGACGTGACTCGCAAATAACCGAAAGCCACAACAAACAAAAAGGACGGAAATTATTCCGTCCTTTTTGTTTGCCATACTCAAAGCCGCCGAAAGCAGTCGAAACTCCGAAAGCCGCCGGCCCGCAAAATCAGCCGAACCCACCTAAACCACCGAACAGCACACCCGCATAACCGCCGCACTCCCAAAAACAAAAGCTGCAAAAAGCTCCAAACCATCCCGCCCACAAAATACCGCACAAAATGGCCTGCCCGCAAAATCATCACGCCACACACAATCCAGCCCTGCACAATAAACAAAAGAGAGCGCCAATGTAAGCGCTCTCTTACCACACAGAGCCAACCGTCAACCGACTCTGTCAGACCTTTGTAAATGCCTGTCAGTTAATCCATTTTTTGTTTTTGTTATCGTACACCTTCGGAACTCCACCTCCGGTGCCGTTTTCATTCTCAAGAATAATCCCGACATATACGAATCCTGCGGAATTAACCCATCCCGTATATGTAAAAGAAGCGGATGTTGCCGTACCTGACAACTCCTTTAATGTCGTATATGTGTCGTTATCAGGATGTTTTACCCGCAACAACGCCTTGGTCGGTGTTCCATAATCGCCGGACGGAACAGACCAACGAATGGTCATCGTCGTTCCGCTTACCGAGCAATAGCCGTACTGCGCTATCCCGGGCTTACGGGTATCTTTAAAATCGAACTTGGCATAGGCGCTGTAATCACTCGAACCGGCTCCATTCTCAGCCTTGACCTTATAATAATAGACGTTTCCGAGTCTGCATCCGGTGTCTCTATAGCTTGTCTCTGAGGCCCTTCCTATATAAGAATATCCACCTGAAGCGGAACTGCTCCTATAGACACTATAACCGGTCGCACCTGACACACGATTCCAAGACACCACAACATAAGGATAAGCTATCGTACCGGTATTGGCCACTGAAACGGACGTCGGTGCAGACGGTCTGACAGCCGAACTCCCGCCCGAAGAACCACCTGAGGAACTGTTGTTGTTGTCATCATCGTCGTCATCATCATCGTCATAGTTGTCATCATAACCGCCTGATGAGCCGCCAGAAGAACCGCCTGAAGACCCCTCCCCCATACTCTGCGATACGTACAATGCCGAACTTGACTCATTGGTATTGACATTGACAAGATAGACATAGGCCTGCCTGCTCGACACACCGGTATTTGCCGAAACTGAAACATTCACAACAGTTCCGCTCTTACTTGCCGTACACCAGTCCTGAGAAGAACGGCAAATAAACGGATAGACATCACCGGTGCCGACAAGAGTGGCCGTAAGTGTGCCACCTGTTGCCGGAAACGACAACGATGTATTTTCAAACTCCCAAAACGGCTCTTCCTTCTTGCCACATGCAAAACACATAAAAACTGCCAATGCGATTACCCGGACACGGGTACCGACAACGCAAGTAAATCTTTTCATATCAATTTAATAAATAAAAAAAGGCGCGACTATCCATCACCTGCTTTCGTTAGGTTACCGCCAAGCGACCTGTCATGCACAAGCAAAGGATAGTCCACGCCCAAGGCGTGAACCTCCCTGATGCTTGTTCTTGCATGACGAATAATTGGCGGTATTCAACGAAAAAGAACAAGAACCAAATAGTTCCTATTTTATTTTTTCAAGTTATGAACAGAAACGACCTTTAGGTTTAAAATTTTACTGTCGCCGAATCGATGTCTCACCCACCGAACGGCCAAAATTAAGGCACCCTCCATCTTCCTGAAAGGTTACCCGAAGGTCATGTCTCTTCCTGTCTGTTTCTTAATCCACGTTTTAGTTAATAATCAATCGGTTATATTGCCGCCTCTCTCAGAATAAAGAAAGGCGTGCCGTTATTGCAAAATTAATACAAACCTCTCATATATACAAGCTCCAAAAAAATAGCACTGAAAAATTGACCGAATGGCAAAATTATTGTAACTTTGGAGGGCTGAATATTTTTTAATCTCCACCAAAACACGCAATTAAAAGAGTTTTAACATATTATGGCAAATATTGTTGCAGGCCTTCTGAAGATGCTCTTCGGGTCTAAGGCTGACAAAGACCGCAAAGAGGTTGTTCCCTACATTGAAAAGATCAAATCTGTCTATCCCTCCATCGAGGCTCTCAGCAACGATGAGTTACGCGGACGCAGCGCCACCCTCATGGCCGATATTGCCGGCGCCATTGCCGAAGACGAGAACAAGATAGCCTCACTGAAAGAGGAGCTGGAACGAAGCGACATATCCATAGACGACAAAGAGCGCATCTCCACCGAGATAGAGACGCTTACCAAAAACATCGACAGCACCATAGAAAAAGTGCTTTTGGAGCTTCTGCCCGAGGCCTTCGCCATAATGAAAGACACGGCCCGCCGCTTCAAAGAGAACGAGTTTGTCACCGTCACGGCCACCGACCACGACCGCGAGCTTGCCACCCGCTGCGACTACGTCACCATCGATGGCGACAAGGCCCGCTACAGCCACTCATGGACCGCCGGCGGCAACCTCATGACCTGGGACATGGTCCACTACGACTGCCAGCTCTTCGGCGGCGTGGTGCTCCACACAGGCAAGATAGCCGAGATGGCTACCGGTGAGGGCAAGACCCTCGTGGCCACCCTCCCCATCTTCCTTAACGCGCTGACACGCAAGGGTGTGCACGTGGTCACCGTCAACGACTATCTGGCCAAGCGCGACTCTGAGTGGATGGGGCCCATGTTCGAGTTCCACGGCCTGAGGGTCGACTGCATAGACAAGCACCAACCCAACTCTGAAGCCCGCCGCCGGGCATACGCCGCCGACATCACATACGGCACCAACAACGAGTTCGGCTTCGACTATCTGCGCGACAACATGGCCAACTCACCCTCCGACCTGGTGCAACGCAAACACCAGTATGCCATTGTCGACGAGGTCGACTCGGTGCTCATAGACGACGCCCGCACCCCGCTAATCATCTCGGGACCCGTGCCCAAGGGCGAAGACCAGATGTTTGAGCAATACTGCGGCTATGTCGAAAAGCTCTATATGTTGCAGAAAAATTACGTCACCACTCTTCTGGGCGATGCCCGCCGTCTGCTCTCGGCAGGCAAGGAAGACGAGGGCGGCGTGCTGCTCTATCGTGCCCACAAAGGTCTGCCCAAATACAAGCCTCTGATAAAGCTGCTGAGCGAGCCGGGCTATAAGAGCATCATGCAGAAGACCGAAAACATATACATGGCCGACAACAACCGCCGCATGCCCGAGATTGTCGACGACCTCTTCTTCGTGATAGACGAGAAGAGCCACACCGTCGACCTGACCGACAAGGGCCACGACATACTGGCCAAAAGTGTCGACGATCCCAAGTTCTTCGTGCTGCCCGACATAGGGGCCAAGATTGCCGAGATAGAGAAAAGCGACCTCGACACCGCCGGCAAACAGGCCGAACGCGACCGCGTCATGACCGACTTCTCGCTCAAATCGGAGCGTGTGCACACTGTAAACCAGCTTCTTAAGGCATACAGCCTCTTCGAGAAAGACGTTGAATACGTGGTCATCGACGGCAAGGTCAAGATAGTCGACGAGCAGACGGGCCGCATCATGGAGGGGCGCCGTTACTCCGACGGTCTGCACCAGGCCCTCGAAGCCAAGGAGCATGTGGTCGTAGAGGCGGCAACGCAGACTTTCGCCACCATCACACTGCAAAACTATTTCCGCATGTACCACAAGCTGGCCGGCATGACAGGTACCGCAGAAACCGAGGCCAGCGAGTTCTGGAGCATATACAAGCTCGACGTTGTTGTGATACCCACCAACCGCCCCATCTTGCGCAACGACCGCAACGACCTTATATACAAGACCAAGCGAGAGAAATACTCGGCTGTCATAGACGAGATTGTGCGCCTTGTCAAAGAGGGACGCCCTGTGCTTGTGGGCACCACCTCTGTCGAGATATCGGAGCTTCTGAGCAAGATGCTCAAACTGCGCGGCATACCCCACAACGTGCTCAACGCCAAGTTCCACCAGCAAGAGGCGCAAGTGGTACAGGAGGCCGGACGCAAAGGCCAGGTTACCATAGCCACCAACATGGCCGGCCGCGGTACCGACATCAAGCTCACCGATGAGGTCAAAGCCCTCGGCGGTCTGGCCATCATAGGCACCGAGCGCCACGAGTCGCGCCGTGTCGACAGGCAGCTGCGCGGTCGTGCCGGACGTCAGGGCGACCCCGGCTCATCGGTCTTCTTCGTATCGCTCGAAGACAACCTCATGCGCCTGTTCGGCTCTGAGCGCATAGCCCACATAATGGACCGCATGGGCCTCAAGGAGGGCGAAGTGATAGAGGCCCGCATGATGAACCGCGCCATAGAGCGTGCGCAACGCAAGGTCGAAGAAAACAACTTCGGCATGCGCAAACGCCTGCTCGAATATGACGATGTGATGAACTCTCAGCGCGAGGTTATATACACCCGTCGTCGCCACGCCCTCTATGGCGAACGCATAGAGGTAGACCTCAACAACATAGTGGTCGACTTTGCCGAGACCTTCGTGTCGGAATACGGCGAGGCCGAATACGAAGACTTCCGCTTCGAGCTTATCAAGCAGCTGTCGCTCGAGTGCTCTTTCTCTGAGAAAGAATACAACTCGTTCTCTCCCGGCCAGCTCTCCGAAGCCCTTGCCCGCGACATCACCGATATGCTAACACGCCGAGGCGACCGCATCGCCGAGATGGCCATGCCGGTGATACGCAAGATATACGAAGAGCACGGCGACCGCTTTGAAAACATAGCCATACCCATCACCGACGGCATACGCGTGTTCCAGATAAGCCTGCCTTTCAAGAAGACCATCGACACCGACGGCGCCATCATCTTCCGCCACATAGCCAAGATAGTGATGCTGGTGATGATAGACGAAAACTGGAAAGAGCACCTGCGCGAGATGGACGACCTCAAACAATCGGTTCAGAACGCCCAGTACGAGCAGAAAGACCCGCTCTTGATATACAAGTTCGAGTCGTTCGGCCTCTTCAAGGATATGCTCGAAAAAATCAACCGCGAGACCCTCTCCATTCTCTCGCGCGCCTCTATTCCCATGCGCGAAGGCGAGCCGCAGAAGGTGGAAGACAGGCCCCAGCGCAACAAGGTGGACATGAGCAAGCTGCAAACCTCGCGCACCGAAGCCGGTATGGCAGCCTCACGCCGCGACGCCGCCAAGCCGTCACCCGCCAAGGCCGACCATAAAGTGGGACGCAACGATCCATGCCCCTGCGGCAGCGGACTCAAATACAAAGCCTGCCACGGCAAAGGACTCTAAGCACATCTGCAATAAACCGCCGATGTGAGCGTTATACAGATGCTGCCGTGCCTTAAGACAATGTCGAGGCACGGCACCGCTACACCGCAAGGGTGCGTCGCCGCCTTTAAGGCAATGCACCCTTGCGACATAAAATAACGAATAAAGCACAATTATTTTGCAATCACCTGTCTTATATCCGAGCAATGCGCAGATAGAGCTGTTCTCGAAGTTGTCGCCCATATTGGGAGTCAACCCTACTGTAAGCAACTTTATCGACGACTTCGGCTCTTGCAACCTCGACATACTGCGATGTGCCGACGCCGAGGACGCCAACGTGTCGTTTTACGCCTCGCTCGGCCTTATGGGCTACAACGTAAACGGAGGGTGTTACGAGATTGTCATGGGCGGACACAGACAGTTCCCCGACATAGAGGCCGTGGTAGCCTCGTGCGCCTTTTTCGTGATACGCGACAAGTGGGACTGCTCTATAGGCAACGTCTTCGAATCGGTCATAGAGTTATATTACCCCAAAGCCGCAATGAAGCACGTGATGTTCTATTACCCTTACCTGTGGCACAACAAGCTCTCCTCGCTCAAGGTGGTCAACTACCCCGTCAAGGTGATGCTCGGCATACCCATCTCGCAGTCAGAGCTTAATTACAAACGTCAATATGTTCCCCGCCTTGGAAGACCTTTTCGACCGGGCCGGCATCAACATCTTCGACATCAACCGCAAGCCGGTGATATAACCGCCACACGCACAGACGCTAACGCACAAACCGCCACGCAGACTGCCCGGGAAGGTCACCCCCACAGAGCGCCACGCGCATCACGCCCCTGACAAAGAACGCCACCCCACCCAATGCCGGTTAGCGTAAACTGAAACCTCACGACAGCACCCGGACCAAAAAACGACCTCTCCGGCACCCGCCGAAAAGGTCGTTCAACCAATGGGTTATATTAGTCCTCTACTACTCGTCGTCCTCTTCCCCCTCTTGGGCCTTACGTTCAGACCTGCGCTTCTCTATCTTATATATAGGCGGTATTGCCACAAGCACAACGGCACCCAAACCTATCAAGAACCAGCCTAACCGACTCGTTCCCTTGACATTAGTCACATCATAATAATTCTGCGGATTGTAAAGTACCTCTAAGGTATCGCCTTTTTTATAACTTACAAAAGATAAAGACGACCCCTGCAAATCGGTTACGCACACAAAACCCTTTGCGGTCTTATACGTAATGGTATATATGTGCTCCACCGACCGCCTGGTCTTACGTCCCGTTCTTCTAACGTGCTCCTTCTTAGCCACTTTGACCACAGTAGCCGTGGTGGCGTCATACTCTTTCTGCTTTTGCCACAGACTACACAAGTTGTAAACGCCGTAACCCAACGTTCCCAATGCCAACGCCCCGACCAACAAAAACACAAACCCCTTGTTGTCCATAAACTCTTTAAACTTGCTCATATCAGTGATTTTAAATTAAAAAAAGTCACACAATGCCACCCCTTCCACTCCGCAAAACCCACCCTAAACCCCGAAAGATTCCCTAAAAAGCAGGCCTTACAAGAAAAAGAACGCCCATATCACAAACCGTGCGGCCTTGCCTGCCAGCATATACGCCGCCGAGGGCCAAAACCGCTGACGGTAAAACCCCAGAGCTATGGCAAACACATCACCCACCACCGGCAACCATGTCATGAGAGCCAGCAACGGACCATACCTGTCCACCCTCGATTTCTGCCGCTCTAATGTCGACCTCTTGACCCTGAACCACCTCTCTAACCACTCCCACTTGCCTATATAGCCTATGTAATAAGATGTCAGCCCCCCGAGCCAGTTGCCCGCCGTTGCCACAATGACGGCAGGCCACACCGACGCTCCCGCCAGCAACATGCCCACGAGCAACACATCAGAACTGAAAGGTACAATGGTGGCGGCAAGAAACGACCCTATGAACAGGCCTATATAGCCCCACTCTCCTAACAACACCTCCATTACTTAGGCGCTTTTTTATACAGATATGCGGCGATAAAGGCAAATATCACGTTGGGCATCCACACCGACACCACCGGCGGCAACACCCCTCCCTTGGCAAACTCGTTGGCAAACTGCATCACCAGAATATAGGCGAAACATAGCGTTATGCCCACCCCTATATGCACCCCCGTGCCGCCCCTAACCTTGCGCGACGACAACGACACGCCTATTAGCGTCAGTATGAATGTCGACACCGGATAGGCAAACCTGTTGTACATGTCAACCTTGAATGCCGACACCATGTCAGAACCCTTGCGCTCCTGCTCGCGTATGAAACGGCGCAGACTCACTATGTTAAGCGTCTGAATGTAATTGTTGACCTTACCTAACTCATTGGCCGACAGGTTAATCATGGTGTCAAGGTTGCGTTTCTTCTGAAGCACTTCCACGCCGTTTATATTCTCGCGGGCAAGATAATGCGACGCCGTCCAGCGCTTTGTCTGCACATTGAAACGCGGTGCGCGCGCCAACAGCGACGACACTATGCGTCCGCCGTCATAGGTTTCGAGCGTCATGAACTCGGCACTCTTGGTGAGGTTGTTGTACCCCTTGATACATATAAAGGTATTCGGAGATATCTGCCTGTATATCAACTCTTCATAGTTGCCCCTCAACCCTTTTTTGAGGTATTTCTGCTCAAAATCTATCCTCACCTTGTTAGACTCGGGCAATATGAAAAGGTTGAGGGCAAGACTCAATGAGGCTATAAGAAAGGCCGACAGGAAATAGGGCCACATGAGCCTCTTGAACGACACCCCGCCCGACAGTATGGCTATTATCTCGGTGTTGTAGGCCATCTTTGAGGTGAAAAAGATGACGGCGATAAATGTTATCAGCCCCGAAAACTGGTTGATGAAAAAGGGTACGAAGTTGGGGTAATACACCAGCAGAATATCTCTCATCGTGGCGTTGCGCTCTATGAAGTCGGTGATGTTCTCAACCGCATGAAAAATGGCCACTATAACCACGAGCAACAAAATGGTAAACAGATAGGTGCCGATAAACTTACGCATTATGTAACGGTCTATGCGTCCCACCTTCAACTTACCGATGCGGTTCCACAGAGAACCCGCATTTTTCTTTATCATCGATGTGTCGTTTTCCATTCTTACTGTTTTTATGACCGTTGCTTTTCTGTCGCTCCCCGCACACCGGCACCATTTCAAAAACTCCGGGCGCACAGCGCGCCACGCATCACCCTACCGCAACGTCACCGCCCGGCAACACCTCTCTCACCTCTTAGCGACGCCTGCTCACACGCTCTATGGTATGCTCTTTCCACTGCTTGAAGTCGCCGGCCATGATATGCTCACGAGCGGCCCCCACCAATTGCAGGTAAAAAGCCAGGTTGTGCATAGAGGCAATCTGCGCCGCCAACATCTCGCCGGCAATGGTAAGATGCCGCAGATAGGCCTTGGTGTATGTGTGGTCGACGAAACAGTCGCTCTGTGGGTCTATGGGAGAGAAGTCGTCCTCCCACTTCTTGTTGCGTATGTTTATCACACCGTCCCACGTGAACAGCATGCCGTTGCGTCCGTTGCGCGTGGGCATCACACAGTCAAACATGTCCACCCCGCGCTCTATAGCCTCCAGCAGGTTGGCGGGCGTGCCCACACCCATAAGATAACGCGGCCTGTCGACGGGCAATATGGCGTTGACCACCTCTATCATCTCATACATCTGCTCGGCAGGCTCACCCACGGCCAACCCGCCTATGGCATAACCGTCGGCATCATACTCGCACACCCTCTGCGCCGCCTTAACCCGCAGGTCGGGATATACTACACCCTGCACTATCGGAAACAAGGCCTGATAGTGTCCGTAAAGAGGCTCGGTGGCACGGTAACGCTCCATGCAGCGGTCAAGCCACCTTAAGGTGAGGTCGAGCGACCGGGCGGCATAGTCGTAAGGGGCGGTGCCTGGCGGACACTCGTCGAAAGCCATCATTATGTCGGCGCCTATGATGCGCTGGGTGTCAATAACATTCTCTGGAGTGAAAAGATGACGCGACCCGTCTATATGCGAACTGAAACGGCACCCCTCCTCGGTGAGCTTGCGGCACTCGGCCAACGAGAAGACCTGAAAACCGCCGCTGTCGGTCAGCAGAGGACCGTCCCACGACGAGAAGCGGTGCAACCCTCCGGCTCGAGCTATTATATCAAGCCCCGGACGCAGATAGAGATGATAGGTGTTGCCGAGTATTATCTGCGCCCCCACCTGCTCGGTAAGGTCGCGATGAAACACCCCCTTGACGGTTGCCGCCGTCCCCACGGGCATAAATATGGGCGTACGTATTGAGCCGTGGTCGGTCTCAAGCAACCCCGCACGCGCCCCCGTAGACTTGTCGGCACACTCAACGGTGAATGTCAATCTATCTCTCATACTCTGTCATATAACACACCTATCACCCCTCAATACCATGACGGACTTACCCTAAAGATAGCTCGAATTATCGAAGCAATGCGTACACAGTTGCTCTTTGGGCAGGCCGATAGCCTTTACTAAGTCGTCCAACCGCTGGAACCGCAGAGTGGTCAGCTTCAGATGCTCGCGCATAACCTCTACCATACGCTTGTATTTGGGACTCTCGGCGTCGGCATACTCTCTCAACATCTCGTCGGTAAGGTCGGTAGTGCCCTCTAAGTCGCGTATTATGCGGCGGGTGAAGAGGTCAAACGACGAACGCGACGACGAGAAGTTGAGAAACAGACACGGATATATCAGCGGCGGACAGGCTATGCGCATGTGCACCTCTTTTATACCGCTCTCTATCAGCTTGACGACATTGTCTTTGAGCTGCGTTCCGCGCACTATCGAGTCGTCTAAGAACACCACGCTCTTGTCTTTGGTCAGCTCCTTGTTGGGTATAAGCTTCATCTTGGCCACCAGGTCGCGCATCTTCTGGTTCTGAGGCATGAAGCTGCGCGGCCACGTGGGGGTATATTTGACGAACGAACGCTCGTAAGGTATTCCGCGGCAGTTGCTGTAACCGATGGCGTGACCTATGCCCGAGTCGGGTATGCCGGCGGCAAAATCGACCTTGAGCTCACCGTCATACCTCGATATGGCGGCACCGCAACGATAGCGCGACTTCTCTACGTTGATGCCCTCGTAATAAGAGGAGGGATAGCCGTAATAGATCCACAGAAACGAACACACCTGCTTCTTGGGCGATGGCGGCAAAATGGTCAATATGCCGTCGGAGGTGAGAAACACCGTCTCGCCGGCATCCACGTCGCGCACCGTCTCATAACCTAAGTTGGTGAACGACGACGACTCGAAGGCACACACATAGCCGGTATCGTTGCGACCCAACACTATGGGTGTGCGTCCATATTTGTCGCGCGCCGCATATATGCCCTGCTCGGTGAGTATCAGCATGCTGCACGAGCCTTTGACCTTCTGCTGCACGTTGCGTATGCCCTCTTCGAACGAGCTGCACGAGGCTATCAGTATGGCCACCAGCTCAGTGGCGTTGAACGATGAGTCGGAAAGCTCTGAGAAGTGCTTGTGCTCTTTGAGCACCTCGGCGCACAGACTGTCGATATTGTCTATGCGTCCCACTGTCACCACCGAGAATCGTCCCAGACAACTCGTCACCGTTATGGGCTGCGACTCGGTGTCTGATATGACCCCTATACCCATGCGTGACCCCTCGAAACGCGGCAAGTCCGGCTCGAACTTGTTGCGGAAATAGGCGTTTTCGATACTGTGTATCGACCGCACGAACTTGGTGCCGTTAAAAAAGGCCAAGCCCGCCCGTTTAGTACCCAAATGTGAATGGTAATCAGTGCCATAGAATACGTCGCCCACACACTCGTTGCGCGACACGCATCCGAAAAATCCGCTCATCTGTATTATTGTTTGATTAGTGAAATAAACTCTTCACGTGTTTTCATCTCTTTGAGGAACACCCCTGTGAATGCCGATGTCGTAGTCACCGAGTTTTGCTTCTGCACCCCCCGCATCTGCATGCACATGTGGCTGGCCTCTATCACCACAGCCACACCGAGCGGTTGCAAGGCCCTCTGTATGGAGTCGCGTATCTGCACCGTCAGCCTCTCCTGCACCTGCAACCGCCGCGCAAAAGCCTCGACCACGCGCGCAACCTTAGACAAACCAGTGATATATCCGTTAGGGATGTATGCCACGTGCGCCTTGCCGTAAAAGGGCAACAGGTGATGCTCGCAAAGAGAGTACAGCTCTATGTCTTTGACTATCACCATCTGGCGATACTCCTCGCGAAACCGTGCCGAGAGCAATATCTGCTCAGGGTCTTCATCATATCCTTTGGTGAAAAAAGCCATAGCCTTGGCCGCCCTTACAGGCGTCTTTTCAAGTCCCTCACGCGAGGGATCCTCGCCCAATAAGGAGAGAATGGCGCGATAATGACCGGCAAGCTCCCCTACAACCTCGTCGTCATACTCCTCAACCTTGTCGTATATGCTCATAAGAAACGTTTGTTGATGCGCAAAGATACAACAATGCCGCAAAACGACAAAAGAATATCTTCGCTTCTTACTCCATGACTGCCCGGGTTGCGTTCACTGCCGTTATTTTGCTGGCACTGCCTCCGGCGGCCCTTCCGGGGGAGGGGTCGCGGACCCCGTTTTGATATTTTTGAGGGCAAACTAAGCGGATAAGTACGGATAATGCGATAAAGGCGTTTCGACTATCGTCTCACACCTTTATCGCATTATCCGTTTTGGCCCTTGGGCTGAGTGCCTGAAAGATATTCAACATGGGCCATGACTCTCGACGGAAAGGGTGCGGGAGCAAAACAGAAACAATAACAACAGAGCGGCAACCATAAGCCGCACCGCAGCAACCACCGACACAACGGAGAGCGGCGCGGAGCCTGCGGAGGGCATAGCGAGAAAGTTATGAGCATCACTGCCGTGACTTATTCACCGCCCTACATATTATTCACCGATATGCGGCCCTCCGTTGGGAGAGGCTCCGGGCCGCTCGGGCTTCGTCCCTCAGCCCGGATATAAGGAATTTTTGGCTTACGGCATACTTCGTAATGCCGGTCATAAGGAATAGTGTGCGGTTTCGTTGCACTCAGACCGCCCTGCCGGAGCGGGATGGGCCGGCGCCAGCGCCGGCCGCATTGGGTGAGTGTAGGGGCGTGATGAAATTAGACCGTGAGGCGTGAAACAGGCGGGGCGGCTACTTGGGCTGCGCACCTAACGTGCCTTTAGCTTGAAGGAGCACGGGCCGAGCCTGCGGAGGCAAGCAGGTAAGTTACGCGCTTCACCGCCGTGACTTAGTCACTGCCGATAATTGCGTGACGGGATTACGGGCCTCCGCGGGGGAGGCGAGGCCCGTTGCGGCTCGTGCCTCGCCGCCCTGCCTGGGTGGAAGCCTGCCGGCACCAGCGCCGGCCGCACTGGGTGAGTGTCAGGATGTGATGAAATTAGGCCGTGAGGCGTGAAACAGGCGAGGCGGCTGGCTGGGATGGCGCTTTGGCTTTGCACCTGTGCTGGCGGGGCAGCTTGTTTGGGCTGCGCACCTAACGCCCCTTTAGCGTGGAGGAGCCACGGGCCGAGCCTGCGGAGGCAAGCGTGAAAGTGACGCGCTTCACTGCCCTCCCTTAAGTCACTGTCTATAATAGCGTGGCGGGGTTACGGGCCTCCGCGGGGGGAGGCGAGGCCCGTTGCGGCTCGTGCCTCGCCGCCCT
>JAIECQ010000009.1:9965-10637 GCA_029068395.1 Rikenellaceae bacterium | reverse complement strand
TCTAAGCGGCATAGTTGGGCCGACCGCAGGTCGGCCGCATCGTCGTGGAGGTCGAGGGCGTGATGATGGTCTGGCGCGAGGCGTGAAACAGGCGGGGCGGCTACTTGGGCTGCGCGCCTAACGTGCCTTTAGCGTGGAGGAGCCACGGGCCGAGCCTGCGGAGGGCAAGCGTGAAAGTGACGCGTATAACCGCCGTGACTTAGTCACTGTCTACAATCACGTGACTGGGTTACGGGCCTCCGCGGGGGGAGGCTCGGCCCGTTGCGGCTCGTGCCTCGCCGCCCTGCCGGAGCAAAAGCCTGTCAGAGCAAAAACGTCCGAGCAAATCCTGCCTGACACTTCACAAAATAAGCTTTTGCAAGGCAAAAGGCTTCCCCGGCGCCGCACTCCTACCTAACTCCATGCACCTCTTTCATCCTGTTGCTGGAGTTAGTTTTTGCCGTGCGGCCACGATTGCATTTTTCAGTGAGGCAGAGAGTGATGCGAAAGAGATAGGGTAGACTTTGCCTTGCCTGCGTGTATCTCTCGACAAAGGCAAGATGCCGGCTGCCCAAATACCTGTCTTGCTGCGTTGCCTTCTTTGTGCCGTGACAAAACGGTCACAACCCAAAACGACACAACCCAAAACGAAAACTAACTCAAGGCGGAAAAAATAGATAAGGGCCGGAAGTA
>JAIECQ010000009.1:0-9955 GCA_029068395.1 Rikenellaceae bacterium | reverse complement strand
GCACAACGACACAACTCAAAACGGCACAACCCAAAACGACCCCGCTCAAAGCGGTCACAGCTCAAAACGACCCCACTCAAAGCGGGCACAGCTCAAAACGGTCACAATTCAAAACGGCACAACCCAAAACGGTCACAACCCAAAACGGACACAACTCATTACCGTAGTAATGGCCTGTGTCCGTCCTATTTTATTAGCGGCATAGCCTCTCGGGATGCTATTTTCGCAATACGATGGAGTGCCAGTCGTCGCGGCAGGTGCGGCACTCCTCGCGAAGTCCGAGTGACGATGCTTTTTGCGTGAGTATGTCGCAGTCAATCCCTAAGAAGCCGCTTATTATGAGGGTGCCGCCATTTGACAGTGTGTCGGCGTAGGCAGACATGTCTGCAAGGAGTATGTTGCGGTTGATGTTGGCCACTATAAGGTCATAGCAGCGACCTTTGAGCAGAGAGGCGTCGCCTAACATGACCTCGACACGCTCTGCCACATTGTTCTCTGTTATGTTTTCTCTGGCGTTTTCGGCGGCCCATTCGTCTATGTCTATGGCGTCTACGTGGCAGGCTCCGCGTTTGGCTGCCAGTATGGCCAGCACGCCGGTGCCGCAACCCATGTCGAGTACCCGCAACCCCTCTATGTCGCGCTCCAGAAGGTGCTTTAGCATCAGGCAGGTGGTGGCGTGGTGGCCCGTGCCGAACGACATCTTGGGCATTATGACAAGGTCGTATTCTACTTTCGGGACGCTGTGAAACGGTGCCCGCACCACGCATCTGTCGTTCACCTCTATGGGAGAGAAGTTAGACTCCCACACGGCGTTCCAGTTGACATCCTCCATCTCTTCTATCTCTGTCGAAGCGTCAAGGGTGTTGCAAAATAGCGTTATGTCAGAGGCGTGTACATCATATTCCGAAGAGGGGATATAGGCCGACAGTATGCTCTCGTTTTCAGAGTCGAAGCTGTCGAATCCCATGTCGGCAAGGCTGGCTATGATTATCTCCTGCTGCTCTTCCGAGGGTTGGGCGAGGGTTATTTTTAGTCTTTTGTATCGCATGATAAGGTCGGTTAAAAAAAGTCAGGACCGCTGTTAAGAGATCCTGACGGTTTGTCAACGTCTGCCTGTGTCTTACGTGACTACAGACGCGCTAATGCAAAAGCCTGCGGACAGTCAAGGTTATTCCGCCAGCCATTTTTCCAATATCTTCCATGCGCGCTCTTGTTGTTCTTTGGGCATGGTGCTTATGCGGGTGGAGTGGCTGCCGCCTTTCTGTACGAATTTGTGCATGTTTTTCTTGTTGTAGAAGAGATAGTCTTCGGGTGCGGCTGCGGTCCAGGGGTCTATCTCGCCATAGACGAACAACATTTTGGGGTCGTTGTCTTTGAGGAAACGGTATATTTTGAGGTGCAGTCTGTCGTCGAACTCTATGTCTTTGGCATCTTCGGGCAGGAAAATCTTTTTGAGATAGCCGCGTGCGTCTTTAACCACCAGCAGGTCTTGCAGATAAGAGGTGTCATAGCTGTAATAACCCAGCTCGCGGGCTGCCTGCACAAAGAAAGGCGTGGTGTCGTGAACCAAGAAGTAATCGGGTCCTGCCGCTTTCATGAGGTGGTCGAACAGTATGCTGTCGGGGGTGTTGCCGTCAACATCTATTGTCGCGCGACCCCACTGGTTGAGGGCGAAAGGATATTCGAGCACACAGAAGTCCAACAGGCTGTCGGCCGACATGACAGAGGCGTCGTAACCCTTTTCCGCAACGAATGCCTTGAGCATGGGCACCATGGTGGCGCGGCGCGACAGTACCTGACGCTGTACGTTGCGCGTCATGTTCTGGTGATATTCGTCGCCTATGTTGTATATGAAAGGCTCGTGACGTCCGTCTTCCACATCGAAGCATACGGGGCCGACGTAAGGCACTGAAAAATCGACGTCGTCAGGATAGAACGTGCGGTATATCATGGTGTTATGTCCGCCTTTGCTGATGCCTGAAGAGAACCATTTGCCCGGGTATATGGTACGCATGGCCTGGTTGATTGCGTGAAGGTCGGCAGCCTCCTGCTCGCCGGTCATGTATGTCCAGTCGCAGGGTTCGGGTGTTGACTCATCGAAGAAACGGTGCTCTACAATGATCTGGTTGGTGTTGAAGTGCGCCGAAATCTCTTCGCGGTGACGGCCTGCCTCTCCATATTTGGCTGCATATCCCTCGGCTACAATTTGCGTGGGACGGTCGAAGCCGGCGTGAGAGACATAGAAACGTTGGGTGAACGTGCCTTTGTCGGGGTTGTGGTGGTCGACAGGTTGCGTTATCTTGACGCGGTAACGCTCGGGGAAACGCGTTGTCTCTATCTTTTCGACCGACACCACGCCGGGAAGCGCTTTAAGCTTGTTGTAAAGCTCGCTGGCGGGAAGCTCGGCGACTTTCTTTTTGGCGGGTTCGCCTGCCGTGACCGATGACGGCGTAACGAACAATAACGATGCTGCCAGAAGCAGACTGTAACTCAAAAATCTTTTCATCTCTTTCGCTTTGGAAATATTTTGTGAGCAAAGATAGTAAAATAGATTGTTTTTCAAAAGTATATGTCACATATATACGCGTATGTTCACGGTATGTTCGATTTGAACGTGAGACCGGCGTGACCTACGCGGCATGATGGCGACAGACCGGCATATGACGAAAGAGTTTCCCGCTGTCGGTCGCCGCTACGCGTCCGGTTCGTTGAACAGTAACGTGGGTGCTTTCGGAGGCTATTGGTCGTCAGTTGCGTACAGTTCTAACGACGCGTACGGCCTGTACTTCGGTAGCAGTAATGTGGGCGTGTACGGTAACTACAGTAAGCAGGACGGTTTTAGCGTGCGTTGTGTCCGCCAATGATTAATTCTTTGGTTCTTTGATTTCTTTGATTCTTCCCCGAGGAGGCCACGGACCCTTTCGACAGCCCTGCCGGCACGGAAACCTACCGGCGTAAAAGCCATGCGGGGGCACGACCTACTTTTCGACAGTCTGCCGGGTCCCTCGCCGCCCTGCCGGCACCAAAGCCCTGCCGGTGCGGAAACCTACGGCGTGAAAGCTTGCCGGCATCTCGGGTTACGCCACTGACATCCCTTTGACCTGAGGAAGCCACGGGCCTGTAAGACACAGCCATGTTGCCGCTGTTGTTACAGCAAATTTAGTATCTTTGCAGGAAAAGCCGGGACAATATGAATACCGTCGATTTGTTGTTGGAATACAAGAGTTATCTGTTGCTGGAACGTCGCATGTCGGCCAATACCATAGAGGCATATATGCGTGATGTTAACGCTTTTGGCGACTATATGGCCGGAGAGAAAGGGGTGTTCGATCCGTCGAAGGTGGCTTACGAAGATATTGAGCATTTCATATTCTCGCTCTCTGAGGCGGGGGCCGGCAGCAGGTCGGTGGCCCGCACGATAAGTGGTGTCAAGAGCTTTTTCGGCTGGCTCTATCTTTACGACAAGATAGAGACGCTGCCCACAGAGCTGGTCGAGACGCCCAAAATAGGACGCAAGATACCCGATTACCTTACTGAAAACGAGATTGAGCGCATGATGTCGTCGGTCGACCTGTCATATGAAGAGGGCCACCGTAACAGGGCCATACTTGAGGTTATGTACAGTTGCGGATTGCGGGTCAGCGAGGTGGTGTCATTGCGTTTAAGCGACCTGTTCTTCGATGACGGTTATCTGCGTGTCGTGGGCAAGGGTGACAAGGAACGCTTGGTGCCTGTGTCAGACGAGCTGATAAAGCAGATAGGTTTTTACCGACAGAAGCGGTCACAGATGCGCATAGAGAGCCGTTATGCCGACTTTCTCTTTCTCAACAGGCGCGGAGGTCCGCTAAGCCGCGTGATGGTGTTCAATATTGTAAAGCAGGCAGCCATTAGTGCCGGCATCACAAAGACGGTGAGTCCGCACACATTTCGACACACCTTTGCCACACAGTTGGTCAAAGGTGGCGCCGACATACGACTTGTGCAACAGATGCTCGGTCACAGCAGCATACTGACAACAGAGGTGTACACACATCTCGACACCCGCCACAAACAGGAGACAATAGAGGAATATCACCCGTTGAACAAGTAGCACGGGCACTCTCGGCCAGCTTTCCGACTCCCCGATTTTCAACGCCGCCAGAAGCGATGCGGCAGATATTGTGAAACCGAGCATACAACATCCGGAGTTTCCCGCTGTCGGTTGGCGTGATGACGATTCGTCCGGCACGTTGAATGTTGCGGGCGTGTGGGGCAACTACTGGTCGTCGGTTGCGTATTATTCTGACAGCGCGTGCAACCTGTATTTCAGTAGCGGTGTTTTGACTGTGGGCAATGGAGACTATAAGCGGCGCGGTCTTAGCGTGCGTTGTGTCCGCCAATGATTAATTCTTTGGTTCTTTGATTTCTTTGATTCTTACCCGAGGGGGGGCACGGACCCTTTCGATAGCCTGCCGGGCCCCTCGCCGCCTGCCGCTGCAAAAGCCCTGCCGGTGTAAAAAACGCCGGTACAAAAGCCTGCTGACTCAAGCCCTGCCGGCACAAAAAACGCCGGGGTAAAACCTCCTGTGGCAAAAATGGCGTTCGGAGCAAAACACGCCCGCGCCAAATACGTCCCTCACCCTTTGCCGTACGAAACCGCCAAAGTAGACATTGCAACGTAAAGAAGCCGCAACTGAAAACCTCCCGCTGTCCGCACAAAAGCCATGCACTGCAAGTTTCCCCAAAAACACCTCCCTGCAAACGCCCCTCCTGCGGCCGTACAAGCCGTCTTATTGCAGACAAAAAGCGTAGGTCTGTACATTACAAACCTACGCCTTGCCTCTTTTCAGGCTTGCGCTGTTAAAACAGCGTCTCGACAAAATCGAGCACTTCGCGCGGGTCGGGATTGATGCCGAACACCTTTGACGGTTTGAGATGGTAGAGCTGCTTGCCCTCTTTCATCCTCTTTTCGCCGCCGCCGGTGATGTTGAGCATCACAATGGCCTCTTTGTCTATCGTGTGGCACGACTTTATCAGCGAAGCAGTGGCCACGGCCGATGCCGGGTGTATGTCTATGCCCTCCAATTTCTCGAACAGCCGGGCTGCCGATGCCGCCTCTTCGTTGGTGACGTCGATTATGTCGCCGCCGCTCCATTTTAGACAGTCGAACAGTCCGCCCGGTATGGCATAGGGAGGACGTCTGTTAGACAGCACCTTGGCATCAATTATTTCGACTTGCCTGCGTGCCAGGTCGTCATCTAACGGCAGCAGCTCGCGCGAGTCGGCCCTCCATGCCTCGAACATGGGCAGGAAAGGGGCGTTCTGCGACAACATGAGCCTGATGCGGGTGTTGCCGAAGCGTCCGTCTTCAAGCAGACGCATGTTGGCCTCAACGGCAGCAATGGCTCCGGTGCCGCTGCCTATGGCCTGGAAGTAGTAGTCGGGTATGACACCTATGGTATGTGCCGCCGACAACAGAGTGGTGGCCATGCCGTCGCGTCGGGCTATGTTCTTGGCGCCTCCTTCGGCAATGAACCGGCTGCTTGTGACTGCTATGTTGCTTAAGTGTATGGCGTCGAAATAGTCAGAGCCGCTGCATGATGCTATCAGCTTTACGCAGTCGTCTAACCTGTCGTCAAACCATAAGGCGTCGAGGTTGTCTTCAGGGACGCATAGCAACAGCGGTATCTTGTTGAGCGAGCACACCTTGGCAAATGCTCGTGCCGTGTTGCCGGCCGAGGCTACGACCAATATGCGGTTGAAGTCCCTGCCCATGCGTCCGCATACGCTGAAAGCCTCTGTCTCTTTGAACGAGCATGTGGTCATGCGGGCGCCGCGCTCGGGAAACCATCCGTTGAAGGTGATATACAGGTTTTTGAGGCCCAGCTCGGCGGCCAGAGCCTCGCTGCGGTATGTCACGGGAGAGGCCGAACCCTCTAACGTGCGTTTGATGGGCAGCCAGTCTGAAAAGCGGTATATGCCATCCTCCATGGCGCCTACCGTTATCTGCTTTTTGGCGTAATCGGCCCTTATGAGCGATGCCCCGTCGGCCTGCGGGTCGTCGAGAAGCCAGCCGGTGTCTTCAAATGTGCGGTCGGTGGATATGTTCCTCAGCTTATATTCTGTCATGATGTTGATATGAATTAAATCTGTAACACATACAAAGGTAAAAAAATAAGGCAAACGAATTAAAAGGAGCTTTTAAAATAGGTGTTTATACTGATTGAACGGCTGGTTTTTTTGCGATGTTGAGACAAAAGGCCGATATGTATGATACGATAAAAGAGAGCTTTTTCATGAAGCCTTGTTTGTCAGTCATATATGTGTCAGATGAGGTCGGCGGCAGGGGAGGCGGGTTTTGTTTTTTCGTCGGAAACGGTTATATTTGCCATAAAACCAAACGTATCAAAATTGATGTTAAAACGAATAATCTTGATGGCGGTGGCTACTGTGTCGCTATTGTCGGTGGCTGGACAGTCGCTACCCGAGTGGCGCGACCACCATGTTACCTCTGTGGGCAAATATCATCCGCGCACTGTCTTTATGAGTTACACAAACCGCGAGCAGGCGCTCGGGAATGATTTCTCATCTTCGGAATATTACACGCCTCTTAACGGGGTGTGGAAGTTCCGCTACTTCGACGACCACCGCAAGGCCGACATAAAGAGCCTGTTGACCGGTCCGACCAAAGGGTGGAGCGACATAGAGGTGCCCGGCAACTGGGAGGTTCAGGGCTTCGGCGTGCCTATGTACACCAACCAGCCCTATGAGTTTTGCCCCTCCAACCCCAAGCCGCCTACGCTGCCCGAGGCGGTGCCCTTGGGTGTTTACAGACACGATTTCGATGTCACGCTCACAGAGCTTGACCGCGACATGTTTCTGCACATAGGAGGTGCCAAATCGGGCGTTTACGTCTATATCAACGGTAGGAAGGTGGGCTATAACGAAGACTCCAAAAACCCCGCCGAATATTACATCAATCCCTTTGTGCGACAAGGCCGCAACACCCTCACGCTGGTGGCCTACCGCTGGAGCACCGGCAGCTATCTGGAGTGTCAGGACTTTTTCCGCATAAGCGGCATCGAGCGCGACATATATATATATTCGCAGCCCAAGACCCGCATTGACGACTTCGTGGCTGTGTCGACCCTCGACAAATCGGGCCGTCATGGCAACCTAAAGCTCGATGTGATGCTGAGAAACAGCTACAACTCGGCCGAGAACATCGTCTTCTATCTTGAGATCATCGACGGCAAGGGCGACATAATACATTACGACACCGAAGATGTGGCCTTGCGTCCCAACAGCTCTGACACCTTGCACCTTTCATACGTCGTGCCCAATGTCAAGGCATGGAGCGCCGAGACCCCCAATCTTTACACCGTGCTTATGCGCATCAGGCTCGACGGCCGGTTTGTCGAGTATGTGCGCGAGAGGGTAGGCTTCCGTTCGCTCAAAATAGACGGCAACCGCTTTCTGGTGAACGGCCGACCCGTGCTTATCAAGGGTGTCAACTATCACGAGCATAACGACACAACGGGCCATTATGTCGACGAAAAGACCTTAAGGCGCGACCTTGAACTGATGAAGCGCCACAATATCAACGCCATAAGGTGTTGCCATTATCCGCAGCAGCGCCTGTTTTACGACCTTTGCGACGAGTATGGCTTTTATGTGTGCGACGAGGCCAACATAGAGTCGCACGGCATGTATTACGACCTGCGTCGCGGCGGCAGCCTGGGCAACAACCCCGACTGGCTCGACGCCCACATGGAACGTACGCGTAACATGTGGTGGCGAAACAAGAACCATGCGTGCGTCACCTTCTGGTCGTTGGGTAACGAGGCGGGCAACGGTTACAACTTCTACGAGACATACAACTGGCTCAAAAGCGTCGACTCGTTGCGCCCCGTGCAGTACGAACGCGCCTTGCTTGAGTGGAATACCGACATTTTCTGCCCTCAATATCCGTCTGCCGCAACCTTCGCGCGCTGGGGTCAGAGCAAGACCGACCGTCCCTATATCGCCAGCGAGTATGCGCATGCCATGGGTAACTCCACAGGTAACTTAAAAGACCAGTGGGATGAGATATACAAATATGACAACCTACAGGGCGGCTTCATCTGGGACTGGGTAGACCAGGGCCTGTGGGTCGACTCCTTGGGCGGATATTGGGGTTATGGCGGCGACTGGGGCGTCAATGCCCCCTCTGACGGCAACTTCTGCTGCAACGGTCTTGTAAACCCCGACCGCAGGACTCATCCCGGATTGATGGAGGTCAAGAAGGTTTACCAGAACGTTCGTTTCGAGCCTGTCGATCTTGCCAAAGGGGTGTTTAACATACGCAACGGCTTCTTCTTCACCCCGTTGTCTGACTATGTTTTCAAGTATGCGGTAAAGGGTGACGGCAAGGTTTTGCGTAGCGGCACCCTCAACGTCACTCTCGCTCCGGGCGATGCCAAAAACTACACCGTGTCTCTTGCGGGCTTGCGTTTCACGGCAGGGGTGGTTTACACGCTCGACATATCTGTTGTCACGCGTTATGCCACACCGCTGATAGAGGCTGGTTATCAGATAGCCTCAGAGCAGTTTGTACTTCCGGTGTCGGGACCTCGCGGCAATCGCGCTCATGTTGTGGCGGCGGCAAACGGGCCTGTCAACGTCTCTGACGCAGGCGGTGCCGTGAGGGTGACATCGTCGAAGGTGACATTTATCGTTGACAAGGCTTCGGGCGATGTGATACGTTACGATGCCGGCGCCTCGTCGTTCATCAACCCCGAGGAGGGGTTCATGCGTCCCAACTTCTGGCGCGCTCCCACCGACAACGATTACGGTGCCGGGTTGCCCGCATTGCAGCAGCCGTGGAAAGAGGCCGGCAAGTCGCCCCGTGTGACAGGCGTGAGCGTTACAGACAGCACCCGTTATGCCGTGATAAAGGTGGGGTATGCACTTCCGTACGGCGCTTCGTATAATGTCACATACAGGGTCTATGCCGATGGTGTGGTTGGCGTGCAGGGCAGTTACAGAGGCTCGCGCGACAAAAATGCCGTTATGTTGCCCCGTCTCGGCATGCGCATGGTGATGCCGGGCAACATGCTTTACACCAAGTATCTGGGACGCGGTCCGCACGAGAACTATTGCGACCGTAAGGCAGGTGCCGACATAGGTCTGTACTCGGCCCATGTGGATGAGTATTACTATCCTTACGTGCGTCCGCAAGAGAACGGCCACCATGTCGACGTCTCTTACATAGCGGTGGGCAAGAACAAGCAGGGCAACGGCGGCCTTATGATATCGGCCGACAGCCTCATAGAGTTCAACATACACCGCAACCTGATATCCGATTTCGACGGCGAAGATTCTCACAGGCCTTATCAATATTATAACCGTACGGCCAACGAGTCGCGCAATCCGGCACACTATCGCAACAAGCGTCCGCGTCAGACGCACATCAACGACATAGAGCCGCGCAATCTGGTCGAGCTGTGCATAGACTATCGCATGCAGGGCCTTGGCGGTGACGACAGCTGGCATTCAAAGCCTTATCCGCAATATACCATCCCGGCCGACAGAAATTACAACTGGTCGTTTAAAATGGTTCCGATAAGGACATTCAGCGAGGCCAAATAAAAAATAGGGCAAGCATTGCTTGCCCTATTTTTTATTTGCCAATAAGGAAACAAGTGCTACAGACATGATGCGACCATGATGCACATGTGAAACGGTTTTGCAATAGTTTCAGACGGCATTTACAGACTGCTGATATGCACCGTGGAGTTTCCCGCTGTCGGTAGCCGAGGGACCTCGAACGGAACATTGTACGATGCTGGCCGGAAGGGCAGCTATTGGTCGTCAGTTGCGAGCGATTCTTTCTTCGTCTATAGCCTGTATTTTGCTATCAGCGATTTGGCGGTGACTGATAGCAATGGTAAGCCGTTCGGTTTTAGCGTGCGTTGTGTCCGCCAATGATTAATTC
>JAIECQ010000089.1 GCA_029068395.1 Rikenellaceae bacterium | reverse complement strand
CCCCCCCCCACCCCCCCCACGTATTTTATACCCTCCTTCAACTCTTACTAGCCTGTCATCAGTCTGCTCTTTGGCAAGTTCACTTTACTAAGTCACACACACTAACCCGGCCCCCCCTCACAGCCGCCCCCGCCAATCTGCCATCCCATCTCATCCAACCACCTCACTCCGATTGCACTATCACTAAGCATCCACCCCCTCACAGCCACCAGCCAATCTGCCGCCCCTCACTATAAAGCCCTCATTTCATCACCTCTCCGCCTGCTTCAACCCATTGATAAACAGCAACAACCTGTTGGTTACATTGACATCGCTGACTCCGCTGTCAAAGTCTAACGACAAGATGTTCATCTGCGGATATAACGATTTTATCTTCTTCTCAACGCCTTTAGATATCACCTGATTGGCAATGCAGCCGAACGGTTGTAGGCTGACAACATTGTTGACGCCGTGCTTTGCGAACGATATTATCTCAGAGGGCAACAGCCACCCCTCACCAAACTGAGCGGCAGGGGTCACAATACCCTCCGATAACTTGGCCTCGTCAAATATGTCGGCAAAAGGAGTGAAATACTCAAATGCCGAGGCAAGTTTGTTTACTTTCTCCACCTGCTTGCGTATGAGCGAATAAAACATGTCGGACACAAACATGGGTGTCGACTTGCGTTTGAGTCCGGCGTCTATGTTTATCTTGTGGTTGACAAAGCTCTGCAAGAAGAAGTTGAGCAGTGTCGGAGCCTCCACCTCAATGCCCTGACCTATAAGCCATTCGGCCACATCTTTGTTGGCGAAGGCGTTGAATTTCAAGAATATCTCGCCTACAATTCCCACCTTGGGCATGGGCTTGCCATGTTCCGATATGTCGTTAAACTCTTTGGCCGCCACAGCTATCATGTCATATACGGCCTTGCGGTTGTTGCTCTCTATTAAAGGCTTGACGGCCTCTAAATAGTTGTCTCTAAGCCTTTTGGCTGCACCCGCCGACACCTCGCGCACCACCGCCGAGTGGTAAAACTTAGATATGCAATCGCCAAATATTGTCGCTGCCAACAACATGGGAGCTATGCGCCACCAGTTAATCTTAAATCCGGGTTGCTCGTTGATAAGACCGTTACCAACGGCAAGCGACACTATGGGCACATTTTCAAAACCGGCCTCCACCATAGCCCTCTTTATCAGGGTTATGTAATTGGTGGCTCGGCACTGCCCGCCGGTCTGCGATATGGTCACAGCCGTCTTGTCGAGGTCATATTTCCCTGATTTTAAAGCCTTTATTATGTCGCCCACCACAAGTGTCGCCGGATAGCAGACCTCATTGTTGGCATATCTCAAACCAAACTCTGCCGAGTCGACATTACTCTGCGGCAGTGTCTCGGCCTCATATCCCGCCAGTTTGAACAGCGAGTGAAGCAGCGGTGAGAAGTAGTCGGTGAAGTAGGGTGCTATTATCTTGCGTCCTTTGTCCTCTTTCTGAAAACTCTTGGTGGTTATAAATGGGTCTATGTGCGAAGGCTGACAGCTGTATTTGAGGCTGTCTACAATCGACCTTACGCGCAACTTAATCGAGCCTATGTTGGTCACGTCGTCTATCTTGAGCAGTGTCAGGCTCTTTCCATAACGTTTAAGCATGCTTCTGACCTCGTCGAGCAGGAAAGCGTCGGGCCCGCATCCGAAAGATGTCATCTGCACGAAATGGACGTTGCCCCCCTGCATTGCCACCCACTTGGCGGCCCTGAGTATGCGGTTTATGTATGCCCACTGCGACACTATATGAGCATCGTCTATGGGTATCGGGCTGTTACGCACAATATCCTCCGTTATTACATTCACGCCCATGTCTGAAACCATGTCAGACAGTTTGTGCTGTATCAGCGGATCCGTATGATACGGTCTGCCCGCCAACAGTATGGTTACCTTTCCCCGATGCGACCCTTCAAGATATATCTCTCTGGCCCTCTTCTGCATCTGCTCTTCATAACGCTCCTGCTCGGCTATGGCCGCCTTTACGGCCGACTGAGCCACGCTGTCGCTTATGCCTAAGGTGCTCAAATAGTTACGACACTCTTTGGCCAACAGACCCCTGTCTTTAAACGTTATCACGGGCGAGTCTATGGCCACGCCGTGATGGCCGGCCACACTTCTCAGCACGTCCGAATACCCCGATACTATGGGGCAGTTGTAACTGTTCGATGCCGCCTTGTCCTCTAACTTCTCAAATATCACATAGGGGAAAAATATACGGTCCACCTTACGTGCAATAAGGTCGTATATGTGACTGTGGGCCAGCTTGGCCGGGAAACAGATGTTGTCAGACATGACGGTGTGTATGCCCGCCTCGTAACTGCGATATGTCGACGGCGACGACAACACCGTCCGTATGCCGCACTCCTTGAAGAGGGTGTGCCAGAATGGGTAATCCTCATACATGTTAAGACATCTCGGCAATCCTATCACCATGCCGCCGACCTCCTCGCCAAGCGGCTCACGGTCAAATAGCATGGCATACTTTTCGGTGTAGAGGTTGGCTCCCTTGACCCTCTTCTCGCCCTGATTGGAAAATATCTTCTCGCACTTGTTGCCCGAGTAAAAGATGTTGCCGTTTTCAAACATATACTTGTATATCAAGCACTTGTTCTCACAGCCGTGACACTGCATCTGCCGTGTGTCATAATTTACCGTGGCCAATATCCGGTCTAACGACACGGGGTCGCCGTCCGGCTGTGCCGCCTTTACGTTCAACGCGCAACCATAAGCCCCCATAAGCTCGGGCATGTCGCTCCTCGACACGTCGGTGTCTACCAGCAGCTCCAACGCCCTCACCACAGAGTCGTTACGCATGGTGCCACCCTGAACCACTATGTGGTCACCGAGTTCGGTCCTCTTACGCAACTTCAACACCTTGTACAGGCAGTTCTTGACCACCGAATACGACAACCCCGCCGCAATGTCGCCCACTGTGGCCCCCTCTCTGAGCACCTGCTTCACCTTCGAGTTCATGAACACGGTGCACCGGGTACCCAAATCGCACGGCTCCTTGGCCATGCAGGCCTCGTCTGCAAACTCGTCCACGGTGTAACCGAGCGACTTGGCAAATGTCTCTATGAACGACCCGCATCCCGACGAACACGCCTCGTTAAGCTCCATGCGCGTCAACACACCTCCCTCTACAAACATGGCCTTCATGTCCTGCCCGCCGATGTCCAATATGAACGACACCTGAGGGTTGAGCTTACGCGCCGCCACATAGTGGGCTACGGTCTCTATTATGCCGTCGTCCAACTTGAATGCGGCCTTTATCAGGTCTTCGCCGTAACCTGTCGAGCACCCGCCCTTGAAACGCAACGTCACCCCCTCGGCGGCGCACCTCTCTTTCAGCGCCTCCAACCCCTGACGCACAGCCTTTATGGGGTTGCCTCTGTTGGGAGTGTAATGGGTGTACACAATGCGCTCTTTGTCATCTATCACCACAATCTTGGTGGTCGTCGAACCCGAGTCCACCCCTAAATATACATTGCCTGACGCATCTGCAAGTGATGCCTGAGATATGACATTGCGTTGCTTGGCCTCCCTCCAGTCGCGATACTGTTCGGGCGAGTCGAATATGGGCTTCAATCGGGCTGTCTTCTGCACCGAAGCATCGTCAGCTGCCGACAGCTGCGTCATTATCTGACTGATGCTCTTGCAGTTGTCTCCTTTGTTGCAAAGCGCGGCACCCCACGCAGGTATTATGTTGGCATTCTCGGGCGTGGTAAAGTTCGACTCGTCTAACTTAAGATAGTCGATGAAAGCCCGCCTGAGCGACGGAATGAATGTGAGCGGTCCCCCGCAGAACAGTATCTTAGGCTCTATGGAGCACCCGTGCGACAGTGTCACCACCGTCTGCACGGCCACGGCATGAAATATCGACGCGGCTACGTCGGCCTTGCTCACATTCTTGCTTATCAGGTTCTGCACGTCTGTTTTTGAGAACACACCGCATCGCGACGCTATGTGATATGTGTTCTTGGCCTGCCGGGCCAACATGTCCAGCTGGTCTACATCCACACCTAACAATATGGCCATCTGGTCAATGAACGCGCCTGTACCTCCGGCGCAGTTGCCGTTCATGCGCAGGTCGACGGCGCCGTCGTGGTTTATATATACTATCTTGGCATCCTCGCCGCCTATGTCTATTATTGTCGATATGTCGGGATACTCCTTTTTCACCAGCTCCGTTGCCGCCACAACCTCTTGCACGAAGTCGACGCCGCATTTCTCGGCCAATCCCATCCCCACCGACCCTGTTATGGTCACAGAGGCCTCGCAGTCGCCAAATTCGGCCGCTATCTCTTCAAAATAACGTTTTACTATCGCCGACACGTTTGCCTGGTGACGTTCATATTTGGAGAAAACCACATCGCCTTTTTGGTCCGTCATTACCAGCTTGGCTGTCGTCGAGCCAACATCCAATCCTATTTTATATGCCATAGCAACATTTATTAAGACGCAGGTTCTGCTTAAAAAGCAAAATCAGGTCCCAAAGATATCTCTTTTTTTAAAAACTATACCTATTTATAATAAGAAATTTGTTCTTAAAAAGCCCTCTTTCCATCACCACACAAAGCCTGTGCCGGCATAACTTACTGATATATAATGGGGCAGTGCGCTCCGTCTGCGCCACCCCTGACGCATACATGAAATTAGTACCACACGGCATATGCCGACAAATAAAAAGCGGCACTATTTTAAAATACGGTAAAAAATATCTATCTTTACACTGATTAATTTAAGGCATATTATTATGGCAAAACTGAAAGAGGGCGATAAAGCTCCTGATTTCAAAGGCATTACCACCACAGGTAGGGAAGTGTCCCTCTCCGATTACGTCGATAAAAAACTGGTGCTCTATTTCTATCCCAAAGACAACACCTCCGGCTGCACTGCCGAGGCCTGCTCTCTTCGTGACGGTTACAGCGAGCTTAAGGCGGCCGGCTTCGAGGTTCTTGGCGTCAGCCCCGACTCTGTGGCCTCGCACCGGAAGTTCACCGACAAACAGTCGTTGCCGTTCGAGCTGCTTTCCGACGGCGACCACACCACAGCCGAGGCTTACGGATGCTGGGGCCTCAAAAAGTTTATGGGTCGCGAGTATATGGGCATGTTGCGCACCACGTTCGTCATCAGCAGAGGCGTTATAGAACGCATTTTCGACAAGGTCAAGACCAAAGAACACTTCAACCAAATAATGGACTCTTATAAATAACATAACGAAATGGCCAAAGAGACAAAAAAGAAAACCGACGACATGGCGTCAGAGAAACTTAAAGTGCTGGCCGCCGCCATGCAGAAGATACAGAAAGACTATGGCAAGGGCGCTATCATGCGCATGGGCGACCAAAAAGTCGAAAACGTATCGGTCATACCCACAGGCTCCATCACCCTCGATGCCGCCCTCGGTGTCAAGGGCTATCCCAAGGGACGCATCATAGAGATATTCGGTCCCGAGTCATCCGGTAAGACCACGCTTGCCATCCACGCCATAGCCGAGGCCCAGAAGGCTGGCGGTGTCGCGGCGTTCATAGATGCCGAACACGCCTTCGACCGCTTCTATGCCGAAAAGTTGGGTGTCGATATCGACAACCTGCTCATCGCGCAGCCCGACAACGGCGAGCAGGCCCTTGAGATCGCCGAGTCGCTCATACGGTCAAGCGCTGTCGACATAGTTGTCATCGACTCTGTTGCCGCCCTCACCCCCAAGGCCGAGATAGAGGGCAACATGGGCGACTCTAAGATGGCTCTTCAGGCTCGTCTTATGTCACAGGCGCTCAGAAAGTTGACCGGCACCATAAGCAAAACCAACACCGTCTGCATCTTCATCAACCAGCTGCGCGACAAGGTGGGCATCACTTACGGCTCTCCCGAGGTCACCACCGGCGGTAACGCGCTCAAGTTTTACGCCACCATCCGCATCGACATACGCAAAGGGCAGGCCATCAAAGACGGCGAAGACATACTGGGTTCGCATGCCAAGGTCAAGATAGTCAAGAACAAGGTGGCGCCTCCTTTCCGCAAGGCCGAGTTCGACATCATGTATGGCGAGGGCATATCGCGCCTTAGCGAGATACTCGACATCGCCACCGACGAGAACATCATAGCCAAGAGCGGAGCCTGGTTCTCTTATGAGGGCAAAAAGCTCGGACAGGGCCGTGAGAATGTCAAATTAGCCCTCCAGTCCAACCCCGAGTTGTTGGCCGAGATAGAGGCCAAGGTTATCGCCGCTTATGAGCAGAGCCTTGACAGCCAGGAGAGCGGCAAGAAGAAGTCCGCCCCCGCCAAAGCCACTGTCGCCGACGATGATGATGATTTTGCCGAAGAGCCCGACTTTGACCAGTCGGAAGATTAAATCCATACGATACCGACAAAAGGAGGAGAGTAGTCTCCTCCTTTTTTTGTGCCGATACCTCCTTTTGCCCCTCCTGCCCGACACCATTTTGCTTTACTTTTTTTAGCCTGTTGCGATGTACTTTTTCATTGAACGGATGTCATGAAATAGCGTTGAAATACCCTTGAAATAGCCCCTAAAAAGCAAGAAACGGCACTAAATCGTCCGAAAAAACAGCTCCGCAAGTAAAATTATGACCCCAAAATCTTACTATCACAACCACCCTCCACCAAACTTTACAAATGTAATTTTACTAAACCCCTCTTTTTGTCCCAAACTGCCCGCATCGCCCTGTTTTTGCTGAAATTTCGTATTTCGCACCCTTTTTTTTGCTCTCCGGACATTGCTTTTTAAGGAGGTTTTTATGCTTCGGGTTCTCCCTTTTTCAGCATACAGACTTGCCAGACTCCCTCCGCGACAACACCGTCCGTCGCCTGATGTCTCCGCCTTGACCCGACACTAAAAATGTAAACCGACCCGTTGTTCGCTCCGCTAAAGCCGGCCATATCGCGGCTAATTCCAGCGCTTCCTGTAATCTTATGAAAAAAGAGTTGCAATACAAAAAAAATTCACTATTTTTGTTACTATGTTTACCCCGGCTGATGATAAAATGATAAAGGAACATTTCGACGATCTGTTGAAATGCTGCGAACCTATATGCAAGCTCCCGGGCGACAGAGAGCTTATTATAGACACGTTCAACTTCGCCAACGACGCCCATCGCGGTGTCAGACGCAAGTCGGGCATACCCTATATACTGCATCCTATTGCGGTTGCCAAGATAGTTGTCGTCGAGATAGGCCTCGATGTCAAATCTGTTGCCGCGGCCCTGTTGCACGATGTCGTCGAAGACACCGACTACACTGTCGAAGACCTCGAGCTTCGTTTCGGACGCAAGGTGGCCACCATGGTCGACGGCCTTACAAAGATGAAGAAGGCTGGCGAGCTGGCCGGTCAAAGCTCCTCTCAGGCCGCCAATTTCAAGAAAATGCTGCTCACCCTCTCCGACGACGTCAGGGTGATAATAATCAAGCTGGCCGACCGCCTGCACAACATGCGCACCCTTGGGGCCATGCCCGTCGACAAGCAGATGAAGATAGCCAGCGAAACCATCTACCTTTTCGCCCCGCTTGCCCATCGCCTCGGCCTTTACAACATCAAAACGGAGCTTGAAAACCTTAGCCTCAAACACAGTTTTCCCAACGATTACCGGCAAATTGTCGACAAACTCTCTGAAACAGAGCTTTCTCGCTCTATGTTCATTGAAAAGTTCAACGCGCCCATCATCGAGAAGCTCAAAGAGAGCGGCATAGACTTCACCATCAAAGGACGCATCAAGTCGGTCTATTCCATCTGGAAGAAGATGCAGCGCAAAACGGTCACCATCGACGAGATATACGACCTTTTCGCCATACGTATAGTGTTCAAGCCCATAGCGTTCGTGCCCGAAAAGACCCAGTGCTGGAACATCTATTCTCTCATTACCGACCTTTACAAACCTAAACCCGACCGCATCCGCGACTGGGTCAACATACCCAAGGCCAACGGTTATGAGGCCCTACACTGCACCGTCATGGGTCCCGATGGCGTGTGGGCCGAGGTGCAGATACGCTCAGAGCGCATGGACGAGATAGCCGAGAAAGGCTTTGCCGCCCACTGGAAATACAAAGAGCGCGAAAACCGCGAAGGCGAGCTTGACAAATGGATCCGCGAGGTGCAAAACGCGCTCAACAGCCCCACGGAAGACGCTGTCGAGTTTCTCGACGAGTTCAAACTCAACCTCTATACCTCTGAGGTTGTGGTCTTTACCCCCAAGGGCGAGTCTGTCACCATGCCCAAGGGAGCCGTCGTGCTCGATTTTGCCTACGAGATACACTCAAGCCTTGGCGACAGAGCCATAGGCGCCAAAATCAACCACAAGATAGAGTCGTTATACACCCCCATCAGCAACGGTGACCAGATCGAGATCATAACCTCGGCCACGGCCCATCCGGTGCTCGAATCGCTCAACCACGTGGTTACGGCCAAGGCCAAGCAAAAAATCAAGACATTCCTCAAAAAAGAGCGCGAAAACAACCTTAGCAACGGCATGCGCATCTTTGAAGAGGAGATGAAAAAACGCGGTGTCACACCCAGTGCACGCGTGTTCCACAAGCTGTTGCCGGCCTATAACTCATCCTCCAAAGACGAATTTTACGTCAAGCTTGGCGCCGGCATCATATCGCTCGACAATGTCGACAAGATATTGCGCGAAAATGCGGCCATCAAGTTAGTCAAGTACTGGAGCCTACAGGTCTCCAACACCCTTAAGTTCTTCGGCGGATCGTCTAAAGAGTCCGACTCCGAGCCTGCAAATGCCTCTGACGACATAAAGATAGCCTCTTGCTGCATGCCCATCCCCGGCGACGAGGTCATAGGCTTCCGTCAAGACAACGGCGAAGTCGTGGTGCACAAGAAGAGCTGCGACGAGGCCATAAAACTGGCAGCCCGTCACGGCGACAAGATAGTACCCATCAAATGGTCCAGTGAAAAGATCGTCTCTTTCCTCTCCGTCATCGAGGTCAGGGGCATCGACCGCATGGGCATCCTGCGCGACATCTCTAAAGTCATCACCGGCGACCTCGACATAAACATACGCAAGCTGTTCATCGAGAGCCACGACGGCATCTTCGAGGGTAGTATCACCCTCTATGTCAAAGACAAAAAAGACCTCGCCAACGTCATAAATAAGGTACTTGCCATAAAAGGCATCGAGTCGGTCAAGCGCCTTGAGAGTGACGACACCCAGCATCATGGCGCAACAAGCTGATACATAGCTACATGAATCGCACCGGCCCGGCTTTGATGGTTTCTGCTTGCAACATTCTGGGTTGACCGCCGTCGGTTTTTATGCCTCATCAATCCCTACTTGAAGTACAACATTAAATAATACCTGTAACTTACTTATATATAGGCGATTATTTGCGATAGGGTAGTGCCGTTTATAAGCTGAATGCTCCCTTAGCCAACCCTTCCGAAGATAACGACAGGCATATAATGCCTCTGCGGAACAACATTGCAAGATGATGTAAGTAGGCAGCTAAAACCTTATATTTAACGAAATAACAGATAAAACGAACCACTTAACACAAAGACACTATGGCATCTATATTCAGCCGCATTGTGGCAGGCGAAATACCCTGTTACAAGGTTGCGGAAGACGACGAGTTTTTTGCTTTCCTCGACATCAATCCTCTTGCAGAGGGCCACACCTTGGTGATACCCAAGCGCGAGGTAGACTATTATTTCGATCTGACCGACGGTGAAATATCACGCATCAATCTGTTTGCCAAGAAGATAGCTGTTAAGCTCAAAGCGGCTACCGGATGCAGAAAGGTGGCAGTATCGGTCATGGGGCTTGAGGTTCCTCATGCTCACATCCACCTTATACCCATGAATTGCGAGAGTGACGTTAATTTCGCCAAAGAGAAGCTAAAACTTTCTCCCGAACAATTCACCGCCATCCTCGATAAAGTCAGGATATGAGGCATGTAAAAAAAGCAGGGTAGTCAACCCTGCTTTTTTTTAAGGCATTTGCCCCCACCACAGCCCCTGTCATCCGTCCATCCATCCGTCCATCCATCCATCCGTCCATCCATCCATCC
>JAIECQ010000088.1 GCA_029068395.1 Rikenellaceae bacterium | reverse complement strand
CCCCTGTTTCCGCCCCCCCTGTTTCCGGACCCTTCGGGGTTTGGTGTCGCGGGTTCAGAGATACCCGACAGAGATGGCGACACATTTTTTTGTCACCCCGACACCTGACTCATGTGGGCCAACACCCTGAAACAGAGCCTCGCAATAAATGCAGGGCGCGGTGGTTATATTCATTGCAAAGGCAGTATGAAGAGCACAGTTTAATTTTCGGTTGAAATTAAACCAGTTTCTTATTACCTTTGCAATTCGGTCGGTCGCACGGCCCTCTTGCCAAGCTGCTCGAGCATGTAACCGCTCTTCTGCGCGGCTGTGTCAAACTGCGACATGACCGAAGGAAAGAAGAAGGTCTTCAAAACGGCAAACATGATAAACAACTTTACCAATATAATGACCCACAGCGTTTTGCCGACGGTCATCTCGCTGAATCCGTCGCGATAGAAACGGTATATACGGTAAAGTTTTCCGCTCATGTCATGTCGTGATGTGCCGCGAATATATGAAATTTTTTCAATAAAGAGACAAAAATGACAGACAAATACGCCGATGGCGATAAAATAGCGTCGCTAATAGCCGCCTCAAACGATATATTGCTGGCAGGACACACCAATCCCGACGGCGACTCCATAGGCTCACTTGTGGCCATGGGCACATGGCTCGAAAATATGGATAAGCGCGTGATATGCGTGGTGCCCAACGAGATACCGCGCTCACTGCGCAAGGCCAAAGGCGGCATGAAGATATACGACTTCACCTCGGCAGAGCGCTACGTCAATGAGAGGCTTTCACGGTGCGACCTTATTATATGCCTCGATTTCAACGACATGGCCACACGCATAGGCGCCTTGGGTGCGGTGTTAGAGGCGCACGCATGCCCCAAGATATTGATAGACCACCACTTGTCGCCCGTTGCCGAGAGTTTTGATGCCATCATAAGCGACCCGTCGGCCTCGTCGACATGCTACCTTGTCTACCAGCTCATCACCGGCATTGCCGGCACCGACGGCATCACCCCGCGCATCGCCTCGGCCCTCTACATGGGCATGATGACCGACACGGGCAAGTTCAGCTTCGGCGCGCTGACCCCCGAACTGTTCCGCGCCGTGGCTGTGCTGGTAGAGCGGGGCGCCGACATACAGGCCGTCGACATGGCGGTGTTCAACAGCCAGTCAGAGGGACGGCTAAGGCTTACCGGATATGCCCTGCACAAGAAAATGGTGGTGCTGCACGGACGCGGCGCCGCATACATAACACTGACACTCAGCGAACTGAACCGATTCAGGCACCAGAGCGGCGACACCGACGGACTGGTTAACATGCCCATGCACATAGAGGGCATAGACATTTCGGCACTTTTTATAGAGACTGCCGAGTGCATAAAGATATCGTTCCGTTCACGAGGCGACAATAGCCTGGACGTCAACACGTTCGCCCGCAAATACTTCACCGGGGGAGGACACCGCAACGCCGCCGGCGCCAAATCGTTCGACACCATGGACAACACCGTGGCCCGCTTTATAGAGGCATTGCAGGCAGAGGCGGCGGCAAAAGCATCAACCGCAAACAGCCGGATGTCATGAACATAGACCTTGTGGTGGTTGGACGCACCAATGTGTCGTTCGTAGAGGCAGGCATGAGCGAGTATGTCAAACGGTTGGGTCGTTACGTACGCTTCGGGGTGGTGACGGTGCCCGATGTGAAGGGCGGAGGCTCGTTGTCAGAGGGTGAGCTTAAAGAGCGCGAGGGGGCGGCCTTGGTGTCGGCGCTGTCTGACTATGACAGGGTTGTGTTGCTCGACGAACACGGCACAGAGCGAGGCTCAGAAGAGTTTGCGCAATGGCTTGAACAGGCCATGAACAGAAGCGTGCGTAGGCTGGCCTTCGTGGTGGGCGGAGCTTACGGATTCTCACAGAGGGTCAGGGCGTTGACCAAAGAGAGCATCTCCATTTCGCGCATGACCTTTTCGCATCAGATGATAAGGTTGCTGTTTGTCGAGCAGCTCTACCGCGCCTTCACCATAATACGCAAAGAACCTTATCACCACAGGTGATGGTGGCGGCACTGTTGCGCATACAGGCTAAAGCATGAGTCAGCGCTGAGAGACAAGCTCAGGAACACACAGAACGACAATACGCCACAGGGGCACAAAGCCACGCCCCACGCAGCGGCGGTAGTATGATAACAACGCACCAAAGTCCGTATAACCAATAGACGGACAAACATAAAAACATTAAGGTATGTCTATTGCCCACATAGGATTTCGCCGTTACGCCATAAAGGTCGACACCTTCATAAGGCGCTGGTGGCTTGTCACATCGGTGTCGCTGATGTTTGCATGTATACTTTTCGGCAGTCTGTCGGGCAAGATATATTACTCTGACTACACCCGCAACGTAGAGGACGCCATAGCCGCCATAGAGCACGAGTTTGACACCATAGCCGACGTATGGCTCGACACCGCCGCCGCCAAAGACGCCTCTTTCGTATGGCGCGACAGCTCTTTAGTGCGTAACATGCGCGCCCATAACACCGGCATATTCCTGTTTGACCACGACTCGCTGGTGTACTGGAGCAAGTCGCCCATGGACGAACCGCGCGAACTTCTTCAGACCGACACATCACGACGGTTCGTTTATCTGGGCAACAAGATACTGCTGCCCCTCAGGCGCGACTCGTGCGGCAGAAAGGCCATATCGCTCATAAACCTCGCCTATTATAACCCCGACAAGACAATAATATCTGACGCAACCTGGAACCATATAGTCGACACCCGCAGGTATGCGATACTGCCCTACAGCGACAAAGGACTAAACATACGCGGCAGCGACGGAGAGCTGCTGTTTGGAATAGAGCCGAGAAAGATAGACCGCAACATGTCGGCGATGGAGTATATCGGGCTGCTCGGCTTCTTTATATTCTGTTACGGCATAACCCTTTGGGGCATAAGCTTTTCACGCCATCACAACGTCGTTGCTGCCATAATAGGCACCGCGCTGCTGATATTGCTTTTGCGCATCTTGTCAATATATGCCGGTTTTCCGTCAGAGGGGTCGTTTTGGTTCAGTCCCCATTCGGGCATAAACGAGCTTCTGTCTACCAAGTCATACCGCTATTTTACCGTGGGCAACCTGTTTATAGACACCTTCTTGACGCTGATTATAGCCAGCATGGTCGATCGCCTCAAAAACAGGATTAAGATACAGTCGAAAAAATTCTCCACTGCAACCAAACGCATCTACTTAGCACTGTGGCTGATGATATCCATTGTGTTTATGGTGTGGCAGATATATCTGATATCCAGACTCATATACGCCAAGTTCGACAGCAAGAACATTGTAGACATATTTTCGTTCGACCTCGAAACATTCGTGTCTTACATAATAGTGGTGGCGCAAACTACCATATACATACTCTTTTTCTCGGCGGCACGCACCGTTTGCAGCCGCTCAACCATGATATTGTCGTCGTGCATACGTCCCACGGCAGTGATTGTCATACTGTTGTTGCTGTCGTCCTATTTCTTCGGACTGGCCAAGGTGAGCATAATATGCGTGGCGTCACTGTCGGTGCTGCAAATAGTGGCGCTATTGAGAGGCAGGCATGTGCACTTCGCGTGGCTATCGCTGATAATGGCGGCAATGCTCACGGCCATGATTTTCCACGACAGCCGCAAACACCTCAACGCCCTGCAACAACATGCGGCCATTGAGCTGGCCACCAAAGACAGGTACTCCAACAGCACCCTGTATTCATTCCTGCTGTCGGGCGATACAAGGGCTCTTAACAACACATCGGCATACTCGTTCGTGAAGGTGGCAGGCAATCACATAACCGAATACAACGGCGAACACATTTACGGCATATCGCTACTGGACCAAGACGGCGACATAGGCATGTTTTACAACCGCGGCAATTACATGCACTTCATATACAAGTCGCCAGAAGAGGACTCCATGTCGGTGGTGTCTCGCCAAGAGGTGACGCTGATAGACCGTCTCACCCTCTTCATGTACATATTCATCATGCTGCTTGCCGGTCAGTTGTTATTCCTGCGTTTTTCAATACACATGCCCCCGAGCAGCTATTTCAAGGCCGGAATATACTCGCGCGTGCAGATGACCGTGATGGGCGTTATTGTGGTGACCGTGAGCATAATACTGTTTGCCGTGTCGCGATTTTTCGTCGAGAACCAAAAGATAGAACTGAGCACCCACATGTTCAACACGGCCTTTTACGTCACGAGCGATTACCGCCACAACTTCCACTCGGCCCCAACCGCTGCCGACAGCACCCGCCTTTGGCAGTGGGCCGCAAGAGGCGAAAAGAAGTATCTGTCAAACATCAACGTGTTCAACCGAAACGGAGACCTTGCCGCCTCTTCTTCACTGCCGGCATATCGTAACAAGATTGTGCCAAGAAAGATAAACTCAGACATTTTCAACCTCGGCGACAATCTCAGCATGAAGGTAGTACCCGAAAGAGCCGGCGACCTGGGATACCTGTCGTTATATTCGCTGGTCAGACACGACGACGGCACACAATCTTACGTCAACATCATCTTCCGCGACACCGACAGCAAGTCCACCTCTCTGCCACTGATAATCAACATACTGAACATATTCGTGCTGGCCCTCAGCATAGGACTGCTGCTGTCGCTGTTCCTTTACAAGCAGATAATGAGACCGCTCAACATTATCAGCCAGAGCATACGCGACATACGTTACCGGCGACGCATAACAGGCTATTACCATAAGCACGGCAGCGAGCTTGAATTGCTCATAGACCAGTATAACAACACCCTGAGCGACCTTGAAGCCTCTTACGAAGAGCTTGCCAACCGCGAACGCGAGGGGGCCTGGAAGATATTGGCACAACAGATAGCGCACGAGATAAAGAACCCCTTGACCCCCATAAAGTTAAAGGTGCAGATGCTGCAACGCCGCAAGGCCAAGGGCGACCCCGACTGGGCCGACGACATAGACGGTTCGCTAAACTCGATAGTATCGCAGATAGATGTGTTGTCGGGCATTGTCTCCGAGTTTTCCAACTTCGCCAAAATGAACATGAAGCCCCTCGAACGCGTCGACCTGTCGGCACTCATGGACGACATATTGCAGCTTTACCTCTCATACCCCGACATTGAGGTGACTTATCGCAACAACGTATCGCCCTCGACACCGTGGGTGATGCTCGACGCCGGCAACTTCAGAAGCGTGATTGTCAACATCATGGTCAACGCCATTTATGCCGTCGGAGAGCGTCAGGACGCATTCGTAAAGGTGAGCCTCGACCCTGTCAAGGGCGGATATCAGATAAGCGTCAACGACAACGGCATAGGCATTAAGGACGAAGACAAAGAGATGATTTTCAAACCATCGTTCACCACAAAAAAGAGCGGCAGCGGCATAGGACTCACAATATCACGGCAGATTGTCAAGAACATGAACGGCGACATATCATTCTCATCGGTATATGGCCAAGGAACAACTTTCACTGTATTCCTCCCCTCAGCTCCCGCAGAATAACATCATGACCGGTAGTTTATGCTTTGCTGCATTGCCTCCGGTGATGGTTTCCGCCCTGCCGGTGGTGGTTTGCTGGAACTGCTGTTATTTTGCTGGAACTGCCTCCGGCGGCCCTTCCGGGGGAGGGGTCACGGACCCCGTTTTGATATGTTTGAGGACAAACTAAGCGGATAGTACAGCTATCCCATAAATGTGTTTCGACATACGTCTCACACATTTATGGGATAGCTGTTTTTGGCCCTGGGAGGTTGTGCCTGAATGATATTCAACAGGGGCCATGACGCTCGACGGGAAGAGTGCGGAAACAAAACAGAAACAATAACAGCAGGACGGTAAAGCATAGCGGGCAGTACAGCAAAAGCACGCACAACTGAACCACCAGCCGGCTCCGGCCCAACTCTGACGCTTGCGCAATCCCTCGGGTAAGAATCAAAGAAATCAAAGAACCAAAGTATTAATATTTAGCGGACACAACGCACGCTAGGGCCGTACTGCTTACTGTTGTTACCCACGTACAAATTACTGCTATGGAACCACAGGTAGTACGCGCGGTTAGAATCATACGCAACTGACGACCAATAGTAGCCCCACGTACCCGCGTGGTACAACGTACCGGACGAATCGTAGCCGCGGTAACCGACAGCGGGAAACTCCACGGAATTAGAGCCGGAGGTGAACTTGATATATCCATAATCGGATGAGTTCCACCCTCCTCCGCGACTAACGGTACTGCTGTTTATGAGATTCTGGAACTCTGTGTTAGTAGGCAGACGGTAACCGTCGGGGCAAGGGTTGAGTGCCGCAAACTTTCGCCTGACATAGCTTTGTGCGGGCGTTTTTGCATCGCAGTGGTTTGTTTCAGCAGGCTTTGCCCCAGCAGGGTTTACGCAGGCATTATTTTACATCGCATGGCTTTGTTCCGCATGGCTTTTGCTCCGGCAGGGCGGCGAGGTACGAGCCGCAACGGGCCGACCCTCCCCCCCCGCGGAGGCCCGTAACACCGCCACGCAATTATAGGCAGTGACTAAGTCACGGCGGTGATGCGCATCACTTCCCCGCTTGCCTCCGCAGGCTCGGCCCGTGGCTCCTTCACGCCAAAGGGGCGTTAAGTGCGCAGCCGAAGCAGCCGCCCCCCCCCTGCCTCACACCTCGCGCCCCAATTTCACTACGCCCTCGTCCTCCACGCCGATGAGGCCGACCTGCGGTCGGCCCACAACCACCAAGGGAATGGAAGTAAAAGAAATAAGAACACCTGTAAATAGCTATAAATCAAGGCAATCCTCCGCGCGATCTGAGTGAAACGAAACCGCACACTATTCCTTATCACCGGCATTACGAAGTATGCCGTAAGCCAAAATTCCTTGTGTCCGGGCTGAGGAACGAAGCCCGAGCGGCCCGGAGCCTCCCCCGACGGAGGGCCGCAGCCCCGCACAGCTATATATATGACAGTGACGTAGGAGAGGTAATGATGCACATGACTTTCATGCTGTGCCCTCCGCAGGCCCCGGGTCGCTCTCCGCTGTGCTGGGGGGGCGGCTATGCTGCTTATGATTGCCGCTCTGCTGTTATGGTTGCTGCATGCCCTGCATAACGAAGTATGCCGTAAGCAAAAATTCCTTATGCCGGGACGAGGCAACGAGTCCCGTATAACCAGAAAAACGAAACGTACATAATAGGAATGCCCGAATACAGATATATATGCATGTATTTCAGTATTTTGCGCCTCGTTTTCGGGGTCGTGCAAAGAAAAACGAAACGTACATGAACTATAATTTAACTATAATTCAACTATAATTTCGGGTGTGGTTTCGGGTGGATAGTATAACACCACTATAATTGAAGTGCGATTGAGGTATAATTCCTTGGTCGCACTTTGCTTTAAATCGGCTTGTGGTGCGGTTTTTAGGGGTATTGCTGGCGTCGTGTCTGCTGCCCGTCAAAGGTCGTTATTTTGGCGTTTTTATGGCTTGTTTGGGAGGGTTAGAGGGTGGCTGTGCGGGCGTTTTAATGACCGATACAATGTAACGATTTATAGAGAGGACGGCATATTGGGCGGCGCAATAGGACGGCATTTTATTAGCAAAAAAAAGGATAGAGAGGACGGCATAACTTATTTGGAGAGGACGGCATAATTTAAGAAAAATACCCCCGATAGACATAGGGAAACGACCCTGTTTTGGGGCGATAGGTGCTAAAAGTCGGGCAAAAATAGGGGGTGAACGACTTTTATAATTTACGTCCGCATGTCAGGTAAATAGATGACATTCAATACTGTAGGCAGATAAACATCATTCTTGGCCTCAAAAAAAATGAATTTACAGATTTAGGGGTACTTTTTACCTGTAGTCAGCGAACAAAAAGCTATCCCATCGTGCAGTATCGAACAGACGCTTTTATTATGGCCAACGCACGAATACAATGCAGTGGTATTTCTTTGGGTGCATGTTTCGGATTCTCGCTTACGAGCAACACAGTATTAGGATGATCGCTTTTCTGAACATATTTAATCATCAGATACTCCTCATCGTCTATATGGAATGCGACAAGGTACATTTCACCCCATATTATGCCTAATTCAATGTTATTTACCCTTTTATATAAGATGATGTCACCGCTTTTCAGTATGGGCAACATGTAATCACCTTTGACGTGCACTGCGCCATCGCAAGGCGGGAGATCGGGAATGGACAGATAATCTTCCGTGGTTTGTGTGAATGAATCGGAAAACAGAGCCACAACGTCGGCGGTCACATCTGTCTCATACATAGGAATCTGTTGTAACTCCGCGTTGCTGCTTTGTCGGCTTGCCAATCATGTCGCCGGTTACGGTTAATAACCATTCCGGAGAAATCGACTCCCTCACCCCGACCATGTCTGACGCCTTGCGGTGTAATGCCAATTAAGCGTGCAAAACTTGCTTTATTTCATGCCGAGCAATATTCTGCAAGCCCTTTAAGCAGTCGCTATTGACCTCTTTAGCCATAAAAATGGAATAAAATACGCAAAATATGTACGGCATACGTAAAATGTGTGCATATGTTTGTCGTGTCGTTACATCGTACCGATGAGGCAAATGCAATAAAAACTAAGGATATATGGAAAAACAGATCTTATTACCGGTCAAGGTGAAGCGAGAGATGATGCACACCTTCAACGTCGGGCGCACAAGGCTCGGGGCAGCCCTCAAATACGAGAGCAACAGCCCTCGCGCCAAAATGCTCAGGGCTGCCGCAATACAACGTGGCGGTATGATATATACCGGGCAGATGGTGCCGAAAGCGCAATCACAGTCGACAGATACTGTCAAAGACAGAGAAGTGAGTGTTCGGCTGATTGGTGGGAAAGTACAACTTAAGATAGACATAGAGACAAGCACCGTCAGACTGCTTGTCGATGGTGTCGAAGCATTCGTGGAGGCGAGAGTCCCAATTCAGGAGTGGAGTAAGACACTATGCACCGCTCTTCAACAAATAAACGAAATGGTTTTTAACAATTAACGAACGTTAGAACATGGTACTAAAATGGATTAAGGCGATAACCGAGTGGTTATGTCGATTTCCCCGACTCAGGCGTGAATACATAGAGGTGGGCGGCCTCAAATGGGCCTTGCAAAACGCGGGCACGGATGCCGAGAATCCTGGAGGGAGGCTGTACACGTGGAAAGAGGCAATAAAGCTCGAGAGTGATGAGTGGCGCCTGCCGACAAGAGCGGAGTTGGAAGAGTTTCTTAAGGACACTTTCTTCGGTTTTGATGAAGAGCGCAAGGTCGGAATATTCGTTGACCGCAAAACCGGTGCACGGCTCAAACTGCCAGCGGCGGGGTATCTGAAATTATTTAGCACGTTGGAGAGAGAGGGTGAGCGCGGCGAGTATTGGTCATTGGATGAGTATGATTCTAACGGCGTGTACTATATGTACTTCTTTAATGAAGGTTTTGGTGTGTACGACAATGACAAGTCGACCGGCAATAGCGTCCGTTTGGTGCGCCGGTGACCCCTCGATGTTTTACAGGCAATCAAATCCCGCTAACGCGCAGGCTTTGTCCGGAGCGATACCGGCGCGGGAGCTAAAATGACAGTTATGGAATATTACGAAAACAAACTGTGCATATCGGCCAAAGAGTTGCAGACAGTAATGACGAAAGCTGCCTACGACCATTTAGTCAAAGGCAAACGCATTGAGGTTGCCCGGCGTGGCGGCGGATATGGTCGTTCGGCGTTGGTTGTTGTCGATTCGTTGCCTAAGAAATATAAGCAGGCGGTTAAGGAGGCGTTTCCCGACGGGGGTAAGATTATTCTCATGGAGTGGCTCAAATCTAACTATGAATTTGACAACGAGGCCAGGGCTGCATTGTCTGATTTTGTGCTCGAAGACGGCTCCTTGCTCAAGCCCGAAAAGGTTATTGAGTATGCCACTAATGCCAGTGTTATCAATGCCATCGTCAAGCTGATGAACTCGACATCAGAGCTTCGCAAGAGCAAGGGTGACCGCAGGTTGCAATGGGAGGATATGGCCGAGGTGGTGGCCCTCTATAAGCAAGAGTATCACCACACGCTGCCGACAAGCACTTTGAGGCTCAGGCGCAAGGTGGCCGACTATATGAAACGCGGGGTTGTGTCTCTCATCAGCGGCAAGGTGGCCAACCAAAACGCCCGAAAAGTCAACCACAAGATAGAACGGTTGTTGCTCTCGCTCGATAGTCTGCCCACGCGACCGTTTAATACGACGGTTGCTCAAATGTATCGACAATTTTTGTGTGGTGAGATTGAGGTGTACGACCTTCAGACGGGTGAATTGCTTGCGCCGTCTGATTACTTCGACAAAAATGGCGACCCCATCGACCTGAGCGACAGGATAATATCGAGACATCTGACAACGGTCGGCAATAAGACCCTGCGGGCCAAAGGGCACGACACGCAATATGATTTCAATAATCGTTACGCCCCCCACCATTTCAGGCGGTCTCCGACGATGTCATTCTCGAAAATATCGCTCGATGACCGCGACCTGCCCCGCAAGATTCACGGTGGCAGCAGGGTCAAGGCCTATTATGCCTATGACGTGGCCAGCGGGTGTGTCATAGGTTATGCTCACCGCCGCGACAAAGACACACGGTTGTTTGTCGACTGCCTAAGGTCGATGTTTCGCACCATAGAGCAAAACGGGTGGATGTGTCCGGCCGAGATAGAGGTGGAAAACCATCTGACCAATCAGTTCGCCGACACACTGCTACAGGCCGGGGCGGTGTTTCCGTTCGTCAGGTGGTGTAACCCCGCCAACTCTCAGGAGAAGCGGGCCGAGCACTTCAACCGCTCGAAAAAGTATCAGATTGAGAAGCTCTCGCAAGTGGGAATCGGTCGGTGGTACTCTAAGTTAGAGGCCAACAGGCCGAGAGTGGAAAAGGTGTATGATGAAAAGAACAACACCTATAAAGAGAAAACATACAGCTATGATGAGCTTGTGGCCGATGATATCAGGGCTATTTACGAATATAACCATATGATGCATCCCAATCAGGCCATGTATCCCGGCATGACGCGATGGGATGTGCTCACAGAGTGTCAGAACCCCAATCTGCAACCTCTGAACAAGGCGTTATTGTATCGATACATCGGCGATAGTATCAAAACGACCATTCGCCGGAATATGTATTGTTCGGTGGCCGGCGATAAGTTCATGTTGCCGAGCCCCGAAGTGTTAGAACGGCTTCAAGATGAGCAGGTCACGGCCTATTACATTGCAAACGGCGACGGAAAGATAACTGAGGCATACATTTACCAGGACGACCGTTTCATCACCAAGGTTGAGCCGGTGGTAAGATATAACGAGTCACGTGCAGAACAGACTCAAGAAGACATAGAGGCTTTTGAGGCTCAAGTCAAATATGCGGCCCGGTTTAGAAGCATAATCAAGCGAAATAAGATTAGAAAGGTGGGCATAATGCCGAATATCGACCCTGACCCCGAGATTGAGGTGGTCAGCCCCACCATCCAAGAGATTACCACGCCTGCGACAGATGTCATCGATTACAGACAATTAGCACAACAAAACCTATAAAAAGATAATGATATGATAACGAACCAACAGAAAGACAAAATCTTGGCCGTCATGGCGGAGAATCGTAAGAATTACGTCAGCGATGCCAAGCATGCCGCCTCTTTAGGCCTCTCGGTGTCGGTCTATTCCAACATCAAAAACGGAGACACCGAGCGCAAGTTGAGCGATGCCGGATGGGTGTCGTTGGCCCGCCGGCTTGATGTGTCCATTGAGGATGGCAAGCAGTGGCAGGTGGTAAAGACACCGGTGTTTGAGTATGTGACCACCCAGCTGGCCTTATGTCGTCAACAGGGGTTGTCGGGCATCATCTGCGACCTGCCCGACATAGGCAAGACTGTTGCAGCCAAATGGTTTGCCCGCAACACCCCCAACACCGTCTATGTCGATTGCTCGCAAGTAAAGACGCGTCCGCGCCTGATACGTCACATAGCAAGGCTGTTTGGTGTCACCTCCACAGGACGTTACGTTGATGTTTACGATGATTTGGTGAGTTACCTCCGCTCTTTGGATCACCCGATGATCATCCTTGATGAGGCCGGCGATTTGACATACGAGGCCTATCTTGAACTTAAGGCCCTATGGAATGCCACGGAACACTATTGCGGATGGTATCAGCTCGGCGCCGATGCCTTAAGAACCAAGATAGACCGCGGCATCGAATATGCCAAGGTTGGGTATGCCGAGCTCAAGAGCCGTTTCGGCAATGTCTATCAGCGAATCACTCCCGTCGACGCTAAGGAGTTAGAGGCATTCATTGCCACTCAGGCGACAATGGTGGCCAAGGCCAATGCAGGCGAAGGGGTGAATATCAAAGAGGTGGTCGGCAAGTGCGGTGGCAGCCTCAGACGGGTTTATACTGCATTAAACAAATAGAGATGACTCGAGCATACACGCCCTCAGAGGTTATGAGAAAAAAGATAAAGGTGCTGCCCTTGGAGGGAGAGTGGGAGCGGGCGTTCGGGCGTCCGGCTTATAACGAGCGATGGTTCATCGATGGGGAGAGTGCTTCAGGCAAGAGCACCTTTGTCATGCGATTATGTAAGATGCTGACTCGTTTCGGCAAGGTGGCTTACATGCCGTTAGAGGAGGGTTTGTCGCTATGGAGAGCTCCACCCGCAGGTCGGAGAGGATTTTTTTGAGTATTTTATTACTTCGCATGATAGGATTAAGATTTTATTTTCTCTTTTTTTGTAAAAAGTTTTATTAGGATGGATTACAATAATTTAAATTTAAGAGAAAGATCATTTCTCGACTTTACTGATGACAAAGAAGTCATTGCTGATATAATAACGCGAGTTCGGGATAAGAATCTTCAATTTACAACCAATCCAAAGGACATATAGCATCGGGCGGCCTGTCAAGGTCGCCTGATTCATTTTTATATGTTGAAACTAATTCCAGAGTACAAGCTGTCCGTTTGACTCGGGCACATCAAAGTCGAAGTTCACTCCCGGCTTTGTGGCAAAGAAACAATACGCGCCCATTGCAGC
>JAIECQ010000087.1 GCA_029068395.1 Rikenellaceae bacterium | reverse complement strand
ACTCATCCGATTATGGATATATCAAGTTCACCTCCGGCTCTAATTCCGTGGAGTTTCCCGCTGTCGGTTACCGCGACGCGTCCGGTTCGTTGTACGATTCGGGTGGCGAGGGCGTCTATTGGTCGTCAGTTGCGGGCAGTTCTAGCGGCGCGTACGGCCTGAGCTTCTACAGCGGCAGTTTGACCATGTACACCAACGATAAGCAGTACGGTTTTAGCGTGCGTTGTGTCCGCTAAATATTAATACTTTGGTTCTTTGATTTCTTTGATTCTTCCCCGAGGGCTTGCGTAAGCGGCAGAGCTGTAAGGGGTGGGTGATTATGAGGTGTGACCTGTGTTTAGGGGAAAGCGATTCGTTGAATAAAGGGGCGGCATATTGCCGATATAGAGGAAAAGAACTATTTTTGCAGGGAGTAAAGAGTTTGCCGATGAGTCAGAGGAGTCCGGGTATAATACAGTCTGTTATTCCCATTGTGGTGTTGGTGGGGATGATATTGTTTAATGTCTTCTATTTGAGTGATTACACTCTTTCGGGGGCCAATCAGTTGGCGTTGATGGTGGCATCGGCGGTGGCGGCGGCGGTGTCCGTTTACAACGGGGTGTCGTGGGACGAACTGCTGGATGGTATTGTGCGCACCATAACCTCGGCCTTGCCGGCGATAATAATATTGCTTATAATAGGCATGCTCTCGGGTACGTGGATGATGAGCGGGGTGGTGCCGTCGATGATATATTACGGGCTCAACATTTTGCGTCCGGAGTATTTTCTGCCTGCGACGGTGGTGTTGTGTGCGGTGGTGTCGGTGTCGATAGGAAGTTCGTGGTCGACCATCGCTACCATAGGGGTGGCTCTGCTGGGCATAGGCGAGGCGTTGGGTTTTGATGCGGCTGTGGTGGCGGGGGCTATAATATCGGGGTCCTATTTCGGTGACAAGGTGTCGCCTCTGTCTGACACCACCAATCTGGCGGCTGCCGTGGCGGGCACTCCTTTGTTTACCCATATAAAGTATATGATGTACACCACGGTGCCGTCGATTGTGATAACGTTGGCGGTGTTTGTGTGCATGACCTTTGCCGGGGCGCACGAGGGGGCCGGCAGGGCGGAGGAGATACAGCTGGGCATAGCCTCTCTTTACAATGTGTCGCCGTGGCTGTTTCTGATACCTGTTGCCGTGATTGTGATGATTGTGCGCAAGATGCCGGCTATACCGGTGTTGTTTATAGGTGCAGTCATGGGGGCTGTGGCGGCTGTGTTTTTTCAGCCCGAGATGATGAGTTCGCTTTCGGGTGGAGACACTTCGGCGGCGGGCATTTACAAGACGGTGTCTATGAGCATGTTCGGGGCGACGGAGGTTAAGGGGGCGTCGCAGGAGGTGTCTGACCTGTTGTCGACGGGAGGAATGGCGGGGATGCTCGACACCGTGTGGCTGATAGTGACGGCCATGATATTCGGGGGCATTCTGGAGTCGGGACATCTGCTGGAGCGTCTGACCTATGCCATAACCAGGAGGGTGCGTCGTGCGGGAGGGCTGGTGACGGCAACTTCGGGCACATGTCTGCTTTTCAATATAACCACGGGCGACCAGTACATGTCGATAGTGATACCCGGCAAGATGTTCGTGCGTTCGTATGAGCGGGCCGACATCGCTCCGCAGCTGCTGAGCCGTACGCTTGAGGACAGTGCAACGGTGACCTCGGTGCTGATACCGTGGAACACTTGCGGCGCCACTCAGGCCTCTATATTGGGGGTGGCGACGGCTGCATACGCGCCTTTCGCCTTTTTTTGTTACCTTAGTCCGCTGATAACGGTATTGTATGGGTGGATAGGTGTCAGGATACCCAAGCTGTCGCAGCAGGGCATGAAGCTTGAACGGGTGCCTGATGTGCCCATGTGACATATGTGTTGAAAATGTTGCTGTATGGTCGTATCGGGATGTGTCGGTGATAATGGTTTGGCGTGCGGTTGCCGCGTGACGGTGGTGGGGTGCGGGCGTGTGGCCGCCGCTCTTTGTCGCTCGCTGTCTGCTGCCGGGTGCGGTGTTGTGATGGCGGGGCGTGACGAAGACAAGGCAAGGCGGGTGGCCGGTGAGTGCGGTGTGGCGTGGAGCGCGTTGGAGCGCATTGGTCCGTGTGATGTTGTGATAATTGCCGTCAGTGACGATGCGGTCTCTCAGGTGGGGCGTATGGTGGCCGACAGGTTGGCGGGCAGCGGTGTCACGGTGGCTCACACCTCGGGTACGGTGCCTATGTCGGCGCTCGATTCGAGGCTTGCGCGCGGGGTGTTTTATCCGCTGCTCAGCTTTACGGGTGATGGTGACGACTTTGCCGCTGCTCCGTTGCTGATAGAGGGTGACAGCGCCGAAAGTGTTGAGCGTCTTTCAGGGTTGGCGCGGGCGATAGGGTCTAAGTGGGCCGTGATGGGTTCGCAGGAGCGTGGCCGGCTTCATATAGCGGCTGTGTTTGCAAACAATTTCGTTGTCAGGATGCAGGCGCTCGCATGCGGGTGGTGTCGTGACAACGGTATTGACTACGACCTGCTGAAGCCGCTGGTGGCCACGGCTGCGGTGAGGACCACACGTGCCGGGGTCGACCCTGCCGATTGTCAGAGCGGTCCCGCCGCAAGGGGTGATGTGTCTACCATTGCAGTGCACAGGGCTTTGCTTGAAGGGCATGACGATATGTTAAGCGTGTATGATGCGGTCACCCGCTCTATAATGGGTGACAGGCGCAGATAAAAAAAGATGTTGCGATGGCAAATTTCAAAGAGGAGTTGTCGGCAGTGAAAGCTTTTGTTTTCGATTGCGACGGTGTGTTTACCGATTGTTCCATAACATTGATGCCTCCCGATTATGAGGCGGTGCGCACATTCAATGCGCGTGACGGTTTTGCCGTGGCCTTGGCGGTGAAGCGCGGTTATCCGGTGGCCATAATATCGGGCGGCAAGGGCGAGGGGGTGCGTCGTAGGTTTGAGGGTCTGGGGGTGACTCACATTGAGCTCGGGTGCGGCGACAAGTTGGAGGCTACGCGTCGTTTCGTTCAAAAGGCGGGGGTTGAGATGGGCGATGTGATGTTTATGGGTGACGACGTGCCTGATGTAGAGACCATGATGGCGGTGGGGGTGCCGGTGTGTCCTAACGATGCCGCGCCCGAAAACAAGGCGGTGGCGCGTTACATATCGCATCTGTGCGGAGGAAAAGGTTGTGTGCGCGATGTGATAGAGCAGGTGTTGAAAGCACAGGGGAGGTGGGCCGAGTGCGGGTCGGAGAGGGATATTTTTTCACGATAGCTGCATTTATATTTCGTGAGCGGGGCTGTTTTTGTCAAAAAAAATACTATTTTTGTTAGTTGGCTTTGCCCTGCGAGGCTTTTCGGTGGGGCGGCTTATGTGCGGGGTATTTCCCTGAAGGGGGCTGGGGTGATGTTTTCGGGGTGTGATGTTGAAAATCAGTTTGTTCATTTAAAGGA
>JAIECQ010000086.1 GCA_029068395.1 Rikenellaceae bacterium | reverse complement strand
ACCTTTCCTATAAGTTATACAGCTATTCACATTTTATAAGGGTAGATGTCAACCTCTATTGCGACACCGACGATGTCACCGGCGACAGGTTTGTCATGGAGCTTGGTCCCGTCAATGTCGAAAACGGCGAAGACATCAACATGTAAAGACCATAACGTTTATCTATAATATTTTTGATTTATTCAACAGCTATGACAAACATATATTCCGACATCAATATAGGTATTGTTAGCATTATTGAATAAATATTAAAAAAACTATTATTTTAAAAAGTAAGAAAGCAAGGGCAACTCCTTACAGCAAGAAATTTTTTAACAACCTTAATTTTTTCAAAACATGAAGAGAAATCTAATTTTCGCAATGGCAGCGTTTGCAATGTTCAGCTGCTCGAAAAACATGGACGTCACCGGTGGTGAGTTCGTCGCAGACACTGACGAGATCACGTTTGTGCCCACAGTTAGAAATCTGGAGAAAGGCTCATACACTACCATGACCGACAACGGTACCGTAACCGCTGACGACAAAGACGAGTTTGGTGTGTTCATGTACCAGAAAGCCAACTCGGCTACAGCTGCTCCCGGCACACCTTCTGCCGCTAACGTTAAGTTCATTTACACCAAAGGTTCTAACATAATGAGCTTTGATCCCGCTCAGGCAACTCAGGCAGCAGCCCTGACTTGGGAGAACCTTATTAACGGTACAGGAACCAACCCCTATTCTTACTCATTCTATTCTTACTATCCTTACAGTGCTACGGCAACCTCTGCCACTGCAATTCCTGTAGAGGTTCCCGAGGCACAGATTCAGGGTAAGAAAAATGTCAGCGGTGCTTACACCAACTCTAAAGACAGAACTGTCAGCAAGTATGACTTCCTCTTCTCTAAGAACATTTCAGAGGTTGGTGCAACTCAGACCATCGATTTTGTAAAAGCAACCGTTCCTGCCGACAGAACCGTGCGTTTCGACTACTCACACGCACTCTCTATCGTAGAGTTCAACTTTGTTAAGGCAGATGCGATCACTCAAGACGTTTGGTTCAGCAACTTGAAGCTTTCAGGTACTCAGGTGTACAAACAGGGTAACATCAACATCACCGACGAGAGCCCCGAAGTTGTTCCCACCACTACCGGTACTCTTACCACCGATGCAAACAACGCCTTTGGTTCAGCAGGTCGTGCAAAAGAGAAACTTGTTACCACTCAGTACAAGAACGACGTGAAGAAGGCTATCGTAAGATACCAGATGCTTGTATTCCCCGCAGGTGTTTCAACTTTGGGTGATGTTAAACTCGAAGTCGGCTTCACCAAAGGTACCGACGCTGCAATGTCAAACCTCAACCTCTCACACAACTTCGTAGAGGGTACTGCATGGGAGCCCGGCAAACGTTACAAATACAACGTCATCGCCAACGAGAACAGCCTTATGGTCGAGCTTTTGAAGATCGACGAATGGCAGACCGAAGACATGGGTGACATCGTTGTTACTCCCGGTAACTAATTGCCTGTTCTGTTTTAACAGAAATATCTTTCAAGGGCGCCGCGTTTTACGGCGCAGCGCCCTTTTCTTTTATAAAAAGTATGTTTTCCAAGGGTAACACCCTGCGGATTTAGTCACATAGGTTCTTCCGAACTTTTAAAAAAGCAACACCGTGAAACGATTATTGTCATACGCACTGTTTACATCTGTTTTGTTCACTTCTTGTTCTAAAGACATAGATATAATAAGGGGTGAAGAAAGTAACGTCACGTTCGCGATTAGTGTTGAGGGCATCAGGCAAAACTTTGAGATAAGTGGTAAAAGCACTTACGGCGATTACCTTACAGAGCCTGAAAATAAGATCAAGTCACTAAGAATCATGATGTTCGATTTTAATAGTGGCGCTTTGGACTTAGATTATACACTCGATTATATAGAGGGTCACAGCCAGATTACCCGTCAACTTCCTTATGAGGGTCTTTCTGCCGGCACCCCTCTCAAAAAGCACATAGTTGCGTTGGCCAACTTCAAGGGCGAGTCTGGTGACAGCAACAACGGGGTCACTTTCAACTTTCCGGCTGACGGCATCAAAACCTATGACGATATCAAGAAAATATCTGTCAGCATGAAAGGTGTCATCCCCAAGAATGCGATGCACCCCATGGCTGCCCGTGACAACAACGGAGTAGAGATAACGATGGGTAACAACAGCATAGAGCTTAACCTCGAGCGAGTCATATCACGTTTCGGTTTCACCAACGTCACCAAGTCAGAGACTGACAAGGTTACCGGTGCCGTCACTCCCGCCAAGCAGGTATTCACTGCAACGCGCATAGAGATGGCCAACCACACCACCACCTACTATCCGTTTGATGACACCAAGAACCCTACGCTCTCGTCGTCGCCCATAGCCATAGACCTCGACAACACTGAAAACACCGTGTTCTATATGCTGCCCACCCCTCGCAACATGACCGACGGCAAGGGCCTTAACGTCACGGTGCACGGCAAGGCCAACGGTTCTGCGACCGAAAATTTCAGCAAGGTGCTCCAGATAGCGCAAGAGCCTATAGGCAGCTTCAACGGATCGGTTGTGCGCAATTGTGCATACGCCATGTATGTTGAGTTTAACCGCAACCTGATACTCGAGGGCAAACCCACGCCCGAAGAGGACCCTGACACCGAGACAGCGTCGTTTATGTACACAGACATCTGTGCGCCTGAGGTAGAGTAGGGTTTACGTGTCCATGTCTTGTAACTCGTTTCGAGGCTTTACAGACGTGACTGTCGGGATGATCTTTGAGTTTTTATTGGGAGGGCAGGTGTGCCGGAGAAGGCGTTTTGTCTCTGCGTCATAGCCTGCTTTCGACTCCCGGCTCTTTGTGTGACTTTATTTAAGCCGTTTTGAATATCGGCGGCCTATTTCACATATATATTTTTACAAAAAAAAACATATATTTAATATTTTGCAGTCAGTTGAATTTATTTAAATAAAAGGTTTTATTTTTCACATTTAGTGAAATTTTGTCTCAATGTCGATAGAGGAGTGGTGTGTGATATTTGTTTGATTGG
>JAIECQ010000085.1 GCA_029068395.1 Rikenellaceae bacterium | reverse complement strand
GCATATTTCTCAGGAGGAGGAAGCGTATGCGACAGCGCGTCTGGATAAAATCCGCCGCCAGAACCGGATAAAGGCAGAACTTCAGGCCGTGCTTGATGAGAAATAAAAAGGCCTCCCCGAAAGAGTGAGGAGGCTGAAACAATAAGGCTTAAAAGGAAATAACTTCCGTATCCGAAAGGAAGCCAGTCCACTGAATTATTTACCACAATAATACTGACGACTAAAGTAAGCGTCAACGGAGCACCGTATTGACGCTTATTTATTGGTGAGTACTACGTTCCATGGCAGGAGTTCGCCAACTCGGTTGGAAGGCCATTCCGGCAGTACGCTCAGAATATGGCGCAGATACGCTTCCGGATCGATACTGTTCAGACGGCAGGTGCCGATCAGCCCGTACAGCAGTGCACCACGCTCGCCGCCGTGATCGCTACCGAAGAACACGTAATTTTTCTTTCCGAGACAGACTGCACGAAGCGCTCTTTCCGCTGTGTTATTGTCCGCCTCCGCCAGACCGTCATCACAGAAGTTGCACAACGCAACCCAGTGCTTCCTGATATACCGGAACGCATCTCTCAGACGGCATTTTTTCGATAACGTGTGTTCTTTCTCCTGCATCAGCTTATACAGGGAAGTCAGTAGCGGTTTACTCTGCATTTGCCTGACCGCCAGGCGTTCAGACACCGGCAACCCGCGTATTTCGTGCTCAATGGCGTACAGTTCACCGATTAGTTTCAGTGCTTCTTCCGCCGTCGCGCTTTTGGTACTGATATATACATCGTGGATTTTGCGCCGCGCATGAGCCCAGCATCCTGCTTCCGTCAACGCGCCGCCTTCACGTTCGGCACTGAACAGCCGATCGTAACCTGTGAACGCATCTGCCTGCAGGATACCCCGGAAGGGACGAAGGTGCTGCTCCGGATGTTTACCCTGATGGTCCGGTGAGTAGGCGAACCAGACCGCCGGAGGTTCTGGCGAACCAGCATTCCGGTCATCCCGGACATACGTCCAGATATATCCTGTTTTCGCCTTCTTCCTGCCCGGTGCCAGTACTTTTACTGGTGTGTCATCAGTGTGAACCTTGCGGGTGTTCATCACATAACTGTACAGGGCATCATTCAGCGGAGTCATTAACTGGCAGCACGCATCAACCCAGTTGGAGAGTAAGGCCCGGCTCAGTTCGACACCCTGGCGGGCAAAGATTTCACTCTGACGATACAGTGGCAGGTGTTCGCAGTATTTTCCCGTTAACACGCGGGCAAGTAACCCCGGGCCCGCGATACCACGCTCTATCGGACGGGATGGTGCCGGTGCTTCAATGATGCAGTCACATTTTGTACAGGCTTTTTTTACCCGTTCTGTGCGGATCACTTTCAGGGCGCTGCTCACCAGTTCCAGTTGTTCTGCACTGACTTCCCCCAGATAATCCAGCTCACCGCCACACTCCGGGCAACAGCTTTCTTCAGGCTCCAGGCGGTTTATTTCGCGGGGCAGATGCTCCGGTAACGGACGACGATGGCGTGACTGTCGCAACTGGCGGGGAACCTGCGGGTCATCCTCTCGCCCACTGTAACGATCGCTGTCCTGTTCGCGTTGCTTCAGCAGGGCCTCAGCCTGTTCAACTTCACGACGCAGTTTTTCAGAACGGGTACCGAACAGCATCCGGCGCAGTTTTTCTATCTGAGCCCGCAGATGTTCTATTTCCCGTTCATCTTCTTCGATCTTTTCTTCGGCCCGTGCCAGCGCAGAACGCAGGAAGGCCTCCGTCTCTTCAACCAGACTCAGTTGCTGGTCTTTCTGACGGAGGGCTTCAGCCTGCTCAGAGAGCAACCTTTCCAGCTCTGCGATGCGAATGAGGTATTTCTGACTCATGACCGTTTTTATAATGCGGTCAGGAGTTTTTTACAACATTGTCAGTGAGTTAAGGCGGGATGTTTTTGGCTGACGCCAGTCCAGCTTATCGAGGAGCATTACCAGTTGCGAACGGGTAATGGATACCTTGCCGTCACGTACCGCAGGCCAGATAAACTGGCCTTCCTCCAGGCGTTTGGTGAACAGGCACAGACCATCAGCATCAGCCCAAAGAATTTTAACGGTGTCACCCCGTCGGCCACGGAAGATAAACAGGTGACCGGAGAAGGGATTATCATTCAGCACATGTTGTACCTGTTCTCCCAGTCCGTTGAAGGATTTACGCATATCGGTAACGCCGGCAACGAGCCAGATACGGGTACCTGATGGGAGTGAAATCATCTTCCCCTCCCGCTCAGTTCGCGGATCAACACCGTGAGCAGCTCTGGCGATGGATTTTCCAGCGTCATGTTACCGTGACGGAACTCCACCTTGCAGGAACTGGCACTGACTCTGGTCTGAGTGGAAGTGGATAAAGACGGCGCGATGGCCGCCACAGGTTCTTTCTGCTCATCCGGCGTTATTTCTACAGGTAATAATTCAACGCCAGTGTCAGAAGAGGTCGTTACCGGAAGACGCCGCGAAACACGCCCTTCGTTCTGCCAGAGCCTGAGCCATTTGAAAATAACATTATCATTGACGCCATTTTCACGTGCAATCTGTGCAACACAAGCTCCAGGTTGTGATGCCAGTTCCACCATACGAAGTTTGAATTCATTCGAATAGTTTTTACGAGGTTCTTTTCGCCAGTCCTGTAATTCCATACTTAGATGTCCGTCTATATCAGATGGGCGTCTAAGTTACCAATTCTCGTCTAATGGGTAAGCGCCCCATCTGCGACGTCTTGTGAAAATTGTCCTGTCTGGCAACAATCGCGCCCATCTATATAGATGGACACGAACGATGAATTCCCAGACAAAAAAAGATATTCCCTGCTTCCGTTCTTATTTGCCTGATGCTCTGCGTTTAAGATTTGAAGATAAACTGACCATCCGGGCCATCGCTCAGCGTCTAGGTCTCAGTCATTCCACAATACATACGCTTTTTCAGCGATTTATTGCATCCGGTATCGCATGGCCATTGCCCGATTCAGTTTCATTAGCTCAGCTTGACGCTATCCTTTATGCCAACAGAAATAAGG
>JAIECQ010000084.1 GCA_029068395.1 Rikenellaceae bacterium | reverse complement strand
ACATTACCAACCCCAAAAGCCGGCCACCCGCCGAACATCCCACGGCACTGCCACCCCAAAAGCCGCCCCCGGGCACGCCACTGTCAAAATATCAGCGACCCATAAACTCCTCTATCTGCTCTATGGTGTAAGGAATGCGGCGTCCTCCCAATATCTTATGGCCGCCCTCTGTCACCAGCACATCATCCTCCACGCGCATGCCGCCGAAAGAGGCCATGGTGCGCACCTTGTCGTAATTGATGAACGAGCTGTTGATATGCTCGCGCTCCCACTTGTCGAGCAGGGCGGGTATGAAATAGATGCCCGGCTCACAGGTTATGACATGACCCTTGCGCAACTTCTTGCCCATGCGCAACGATGCCAATCCGAACTGTGTGCTGCGCTCCGTCTGCGAGTCGTAACCCACAGATGTCTCGCCCAACCCCTCCATGTCGTGCACGTCGAGGCCCATCTGATGACCTAACCCGTGAGGCATGAACAAGGCATGCGCCCCTGCGGCCACAGCCTCGTCGGTGTCGCCCTTCATGAAGCCGAGCTGCTTAAGACCCTCAGTCATGAGGCGGCACACAGCCAAATGCACATCCATATACCTCACATCGGGCTTTATCTGCTCTATGCCATGCTCAAACGCCGACACCAACACCCCGTACACATCACGCTGCAACGGCGAGAACTCACCACCCACCGGCATGGTGCGAGTGTTATCAGAACAATAGTTCATCACATTCTCGGCTCCGGCATCCATAAGCATCAGACGACCCTTCTCAAGCACCCCGTCATGATTGTGGTTGTGAAGCGTCTGCCCGTTCTGTGTCAATATGTTATGAAAAGAGACACCTGCCCCACGGCTCAGAGCAATGCCCTCTACGACACCGGCAATCTCACGCTCGGCCACCCCGGGACGACACATCTTCATAGCCGTTGTGTGCATTACATATCCTATGTCGCACGCCTTCTCTATCTCTTCTATCTCCTCTGCCGACTTTATCTCGCGCATGGCTATCACCGCCGCCGTCAGCTCTCGCGAGGCATACACGGGCACCGCCGATGAGCTTATGCCGAGCAGTGTCTGCAACAGTGCCGAGGTCTCAGCCCTGTAGGGAGCCAGAAAATGAACCTTGCGCCCGGCGGCGACGGCACGCCCCACCACAGTCTGCAACTCTCTCAAAGGACATGTCGAACTTACGCCTACCTGAGATGCCAGCTGGTGAACGGTTGGCTGGTCACCCATCCATATAATGTCGTCTATGGTGTAATCATTGGCGTAAACAGTGTCTGTGTCGGCCTCTATGTCTATCACCCCCACCATGTCGGGATGGTTAAGGCCGAAATAGTACAAGAAGGTGCTGTCCTGTCTGAATCTGTATGTGTTAGAGGGATAATTATACGGCGCCTCCCCATTGCCGGGCAACACTATCAGCCCGCTTTTGACCTTTTTTCTCAAAACATTACGTCTTTCGACATATACCTCTTTCTTGAACATATCCCTAATTTTTATTTATTTTACTCCAAAGTTACGATTTTTTTTGATAAAAGCACCTGACACTCCCCATTTTTTTACTTGCCGCCACCTCTTCCACACCGTCTAAGCCCCGCAAAACCCGTTTCATCGACAAAAAAACCCCTTTCGTCTAAAACACACCTATATATATTAGGATATGATTACCTTTGTGGTGAAATAAAAAACAACCGACAATGAAAATCACATCCAAAGCGATCGTCCTTACCCTCATTGCCACCCTTATGGCCAGCCTCACATGGGCCCAGGGAGTCACACTGCGCGGCAAGGTCGTCGACGCATCAGACAACAGCCCCCTTATAGGCGCCACCGTCATAGCCACAGGCAGCTCTCGCGGTGCCATCACCGACACAAACGGCAACTTCTCTCTCAGCGGACTCAAAAAGGGAGTTGCCACGAAAATAGAGATCTCATATCTCGGTTACAGCGACGCCACCATAGATGTTACGCTCACCAAAGGCGACACCCAATACCCCACCGCCATAGCCCTCAAGCCCGAGAGCATCAACGCCGGCGAGGTGGTGGTCACCGGCCGTGCCCCCATCGCCAAACAGATGGGTGACACCATACAGTTCAACGCCGACGCCTTCAAGGTGCAACCCGACGCCACCGCCGCCGACCTTGTGTCTAAGATGCCGGGCATGACCGTTGGCAACGACGGCACCCCCACCCACGGCGGCGAGACCATCACCCGCATAACTGTCGACGGCAAGACCTTCTTCCGCGACGACCCCGCCACAGCCCTGGCCTCACTGCCCGCCGACGCCATCGAGAGCATACAGGTGCTTGAAGAGAAGAGCGACGACGCCAAATTCTCTGGTATCGACGACGGCGAGCGCACCAAAAAAATCAACATCGTCACCAAAGCCAAACGCAAGAAGAACTTCTTCGGCGACTATCTCATAGGCTACGGCACCGACAACCACTATAACGTCAAGACCAAGACCAACATCTTTTACGACAAACACCGCCTCACCATAGGTTTCGGCCTCAACGACATCAACCAGCCGGCCACCACCGGCGGACGCTTCTACGGCGGCTTCGGCCATAGCGGACTTCAGTCTGCCGCCGGCGTCATACTCAACTACTCGGGCGATTTCAAAGACAAGAACGGCCACAAGACCGAAGCCGGCGTCGACTACATATTCAACCACAAAAAAAACGACAACATCACATCGCTGGAACGCATCTACAGCCCCACGTCGGCATACTCCGAGCGCATATACACAGAAGATTACGCCGGCCGCACCAAGAGCTTTTCCCACATGCTGCGCTCCAACATCGAGAGCGAGCTGGGCGACAAAGACCGCATCATCTTCCGCCCCTATTTCCGCTACAACACCACCGACGACCACCGCATCACCGAGATGCTTAACATACAGGACGGCCTTGCCACCAACAATGCCCTTACCCAAAACAACTCTGACAACAAAGACTGGCGTGTCGGCGGCAACCTCAACTGGATGCACATACTGGCCCCGCGCCACACCCTCTCCATGAGCGCCAACTTCAACGTAGGTCAAGACAACACCACTCAGATAATCGACGGTTTCAACAGCTTCTACCGCAAGGAAGAGCTTATAGACTCGCTCATCAACCAATACTCCGCCTCTTCCGACATCAGCAACACTGTCGGCGGACGCCTCTCATACACCTACAAGCTCACCGACCACTCTTCTGTCATGGCCAGCTACAACGTCTCATACACCTGGGACGACTATGACAAGAAGACATACATATACGACCCCTTGACGGGCCTGTACGAAGACCTTGAGGCCTCCCTCTCCAACGTCTTCACACGCGATTACCTCAACAACACGGCCGGACTGGGCTATAACTACAACATCAAAGACAAGATAACCGTCAACATTACGGCCAACTACCGCAACTCATCGTTAAAGAGCCGTTACACATACCCCCACAACAACGATTACGACTACTCGTTCAACAGCTTGGTGGCCAACGCCAGCTTAGACTATTACTTCAGCAAGAGCAAACGCCTGCGCCTGTTCTATCGCGGACGCCCCGGTCTGCCCTCCATGAGCCAGCTGCAAGAGGTGGTCGACAACTCCAACCCCCTGTTGGTGACAATGGGTAACCCCTCTCTCAAACAGAGCTACACCAACAACATACACCTGTCATACTACAACACCAACACCGACAAGTCAACCACCATGTTTGTGATGGCCCGCTTCAGCGCCACGAGCAACAGCTTCGCCAACGACACCCGCATACTCACCGCCGACGAGGTCATAAGCGGCGTCAGCCTGCAAAAGGGAGCCCAGCTCTCCACACCCGTCAACATCAACGGACAGTGGAACTTCAACACCTTCTTCAACTACTCTACGGCCCTGCCCCGCCTCAAGAGCAACATCAACGTGGGTGCCGAGTACGGCCTTTCACGCACCCCCTCCATCTATGACGGCATACGCAACCGCAGCAACAACAACAGCGGCGGCATATTCGCGGCCCTCACCAGCAACATATCGTCCGACCTCGACTTCACCCTCTTGTCACGCACCGGCGTCACCTACTCCACCGGCAACCGCAACACCGGCAACCGCACCTACATTAACGAACAGGTGGGCGTACGACTCAACTGGATCATAGCCAAAGGCTTCTTCCTCAACACCGACTACTCGTTCAACCTCAACTGGTACTCTACCGGCGGCGAAAACAACAACTATAACCTGCTCAACGCCGGCATAGGCAAAAAGTTCCTCAAAAAGCAGAATGCCGAGGTGCGCATCAGCGCCTTCGACCTGCTCAACCAAGGCAAGAGCATCTCTTACAGTGTCAACGACACATACACCCAAAACAGCGTCTCAAACATACTCAAACGCTATTTCATGATCTCGTTCAGCTATAAGTTCAACACCATGAACAGCGGACAAGGCTCCGTCAGCAGCGGCGGCGGCATGCGAGTACCCGGCGGACGTCCCCCCATGGGTGCCCCCCGCCCCATGTAACGCTGACACGCAGAGACGACATGACAGCCGTAAGAGACCCTTGCGGCTGTTATTTTCCCCCGCCACCCCGACGGCACCTGAAAAACACAACCCAAAACCCGCATCATGAAACATATCACGCCATCCACCGCCCGGCTCAACATCAAGAGCAAGACGCTGTTCATACACATCGCCGCCTGGCTCGGCGTCCTTATCTTCACCATCGTCAACATCGACGGCATGAGCATCAACAGCCACAGCCTACACTTCAAGCTGCCCTTGTGGATACTCAGCATCATACTGTTCTACATCAACTACCTGATACTGCTGCCGCGCCTTGCCAAAAACCGCCGCACCCTCTATGCCGTCTGCTCGTTCCTGCTCGTTATCAGCTGCATCGCCTCATATAACACCTACATACACTACCTCTTCAACCGCAACCGCCCCGGTACAAAGACAACAGCCACCCAACCCCAAAAGGTGCAGCACATAGTCAACCACTACAACCCCTTCACACGCAGAAACCAACCCACCACCTACCGGTTTCTGCTGGTCTACGCGGTGAGCCTGCTGTTCGGACTCACCAAACAATGGAAAGAAGAGGAACAACGCCTCAAAGAGATAGAACGCGAGCACATAGCCTCAGAACTCAATTACCTCAAAGCCCAGATCAACCCCCACTTTCTGTTCAACGCCCTCAACTCCATCTACTCGCTCACCATACCACACTCAGAAAAAGCCTCCAACGCCGTACTCAAACTATCATCCATACTGCGTTACATGCTCTATGAGACCGACCGGCGCAGCGTCAGCCTCTCTGACGAACTGTCGGTAATAGAAAACTACCTCGGACTGCAACAGCTGCGCCTGACCGACAAGACATCATTGTCGTTTGTCAAGAGCGGCACAACAGACCATTACCGCATAGAACCGCTGCTGCTGGTACCCCTCATTGAAAACGCATTCAAACACGGCGTCGACTCCTCAGAACCGTCATACATCAATATCGGCATAACGGTAACCGACGGCCGCCTGTTGATGGAGGTGACAAACAAAATTGTGTCCACACAAAAAAACAGCGACATACCCGGCGGCTTAGGCATCAAAAACATACGTCGCCGTCTGGAACTGCTATACCCAGGACGCCACACCCTCTCGGCCGACGAGTCTGACGGCATCTTCCGCGTACGCCTGTCCATACCCCTGGGTAGCGACCGCCTCACAACATGAGCTGTCTCTACCCCGTTAGCACAAATGACCAATTATTTTAGTATTTTTACAGCCTAATCTCAACCTCTTACACAATGAACTGCCTGGCCGTTGACGACGAACCGCTGGCTCTCGACATAATAACCGCTTTCTGTGACAAGATACCGTTCATCACAAACCTTACCACATGCACAAGCGGCGTTGAGGCCATCGGCATATTGGAACAGAACCACATAGACCTGCTGTTCTTAGACATTAACATGCCCCACATAACAGGTCTGGAGCTGGCATCGCTATTGCGCAATCCCCCCATCACCATATTCACCACAGCCTACCAAGACCATGCCCTTGAAGGATTCAACCTCTCGGCAACCGACTACCTTGTCAAGCCATTCTCTTTCGAACGGTTCCTCAAGGCAACAAGCCGCGCATACGAACTCCACTCCCTGCGCAACACCGCACACCACCCCGCCGACGACTACATCATCGTAAAGGTCGACTCTGCTAATGTCAAGCTGGCATTTGACGACATCATCTTCGTAGAAGCCCTCAAAGACTACATCAAGATATACACCCCGCAAAAAAACTACGTCACCAAAAGCACCATGAAGAACGTCACCGAACGCCTACCGGCCTCTTCTTTCATGCGCATACACAAGTCATACATCGTCAACATCAACCGCATAGAGTCGTTCGAAAACAACCATGTCAAGATATCCGGACATAACATCCCCCTCGGCGGCGGCTACAAAGACGAATTCACCTCATTCATCGACAGCAAAAAACTATAACCTCACGCAGCACGTGATGCTTTACGGCGCTGATGGTATGGTATTGCTGGCACTGCCTCCGGCGGCCCTTCCGGGGGAGGGGTCACGGACCCCGTTTTGATATGTTTGAGGAACAACTAAGCGGATAAGTACGGATAATGCGATAAAGGCGTTTCGACTGTCGTCTCACACCTTTATCGCATTATCCGTTTTTGGCCCTTGGGTTGAGTGCCTGAAGGATATTCAACATGGCCATGACTCTCGACGGAAAGGGTGCGGGAACAAAGCAGAAAACATAACAGCAGAGCGGCACAGCAAACATAAGCAGCACAGCAGCAACCACCGGCACAACGGAGAGCGCCCCGGGCCTGCGGAGGGCATAGCATGAAAGTGAAGAGCATCACTGCCGTCACCAATTCACGCCATACATATTAATCACCGATGTGCGGCCCTCCGTGGGGCGGAGGCTCCGGGCCGCTCGGGCTTCGTTCCTCAGCCCGGACACAAGGAATCTTTGGCTTACGGCATACTTCGTTATACCGGTCATGCAGCAAACATAACAGCAGAGCGGCAATCATAAGCAGCACAGCCGCAACCACCGGCACAACGGAGAGCGCCCCGGGGTCTACGGAGGGCACAGCGAGAAAGTTATGTGCATCACTGCCGTGACTTATTCACCGCCCTACATATTATTCACCGATATGCGGCCCTCCGTTTGCGGAGGCTCCGGGCCGCTCGGGCTTCGTTCCTCAGCCCGGACACAAGGAATCTTTGGCTTACGGCATACTTCGTAATGCCGGGAATAAGGAATAGTGTGCGGTTTCGTTTCACTCAGACCGCGCGGTATTTTGCCTTATATGCTATAGTTTTTTACTTGTGTATTCCTTGTGTTCTCATTTATTTTGCTTTCATTCCCTTGGTGGTTGTGGGCGTGATGATGGTCTGGCGTGGTGAGTGACAAAGATGTGCGGCACCTTGGGTTGGCCGGTACGTGCCTTTGGCATGAAGGAGCCACGGGCCGAGCCTGCGGAGGCAAGCGGGGGAGTGACGCGCATAACCGCCGTGACTTAGTCACTGCCTATAATTGCGTGGCGGGGTTACGGGCCTCCGCGGGGGGAGGCTCGGCCCGTTGCGGCCTCGTACCTCGCCGCCCTGCCGGCGCGGAAGCCATGCGTCGCGAAAGCTACCACTTCAAAAACCTACCAGCCAAAAGCCTGTCGGAGCGGAAAGCCATGCGGGGCAAAAACTACCTGTGCAAAAAGCCCCCGCAAAAGCATCTCGGTTAAATAGAAGTATGCGGTTTCGTTTCACTTAGACCGCCCTCCCGAAGCGGGATGGGCCGGCGCTGGCGCCAGCCTAACGGGGTGAGTGTAGGGGCGTGGTGAAATTGGGTCGTGAGGCAT
>JAIECQ010000083.1 GCA_029068395.1 Rikenellaceae bacterium | reverse complement strand
GCGGCCCTTCCGGGGGAGGGGTCGCGGACCCCGTTTTGATATTTTTGAGGGCAAACTAAGCGGATAAGTACGAAAAATAGAAGTAAAGGTGTTTCGACTCGGATCTCACACCTTTACTTCTATTTTCCGTTTTTGGCCCTTGGACTGAGCGCCTGAAGGATATTCAACAGGGGCATGACACTCAACGGGAAGAGTGCGCACTGCAACCGCCATAACCGCACAACATTCTCGCAAAGACTGCAACGGTTCAGGATTTCTTTACAATTGGCGCACTATGATTCACATGCCCGACCAATCGCCCGGCAAATCAATACAAGAGGCATTTATCGCACTGCAAAACAATCTGTCCCCCGCGGGCTATAATGGGCTATGGCAACTCTCCCACCTCTTTTCCGTCCACATCTATCAGGAAATGTCGTCCGTTGTGCCGCACTTGCGCCACATTGTTGTCAAAGGCATCCGCCCACTGATATGACAGCGGTATCACCTCACGTCCCTGCATGTCTATGAACCCGTAACGAGAGCCGTCTGCCGAGGACACCAGAGCACGCCCATACCTGAAAGAGCCTATCATGCCATAGACGCCATCGCCCAAAGGCTCCCCTCCGCGCGACAACAAGCGGTAGCTGCCTCCTGTACGGGCCGTAAAGGTCAGGGTCACACTGTCATAGTCAAGCTCGTCATACTCAAACGGTATGCGACACTGCCCGAAGCGGTCTATCACGCCCGACTTACCATCTTTCGACACGACGGCAAAGCCCTCCTCAAACACTCCACCCTCGTCATACAGCAGCTCTATCACAATGTCACCGCGCTCGTTGCAATAACCCACACGTCCGCTTGCCACCTCCTGCACAGGAAAACGATCTTCAGGCGCGTCGTCACACAATATCTTGTAACGGTCGCTATGCCGGTGTATGTTAAAGGGTCTGCTTGTCTTCTTGCCGCCGTAAGCAGACTCGTCAGCCTCTTCGAGCAGGGCGATAATGTCACTGTCGCAACCCGACAGACCGAAGGCAGAGGCAAAACGCCTCAACGGACCCATGTCAGTGTTGCCGCCTGTGACGCTATTAAGGCTGTCGACAAACACCCGGCCCTCGGTGGTCACGAAAAGAGACAGAGCACCTACTGCCGGTTTCAGCGTCGCCAGGGCACGATATACCGAGGCAATGCCACGACCTATGCGGGCCGTCACCGATGCCGGCACCTCTACCCCACCCGACACCAAAGCATCAAAATCTATGGCAGCACCCGGCCTGCCGAAAAGTATCGCATCGGCAGCATACGGCTCGCCAGACCCGTCAAAGAGCACGACACCCTCACGAAACACCCTCACGGATGTAAACACAGAGATATCCCAATGCTCTATCACCGAGGCGTTCTCGATAAATGCGCGCGCCTTAGGCTCTGACGGATTGGTTATAACAACCGCCACAGGAGCCGTATCGCTGTCTGACGCCCTGAATGTCACCGAAAAACGATCGCACACATAATCGTCGCCCATTATGCCTGAGTGTGACAGATCGACCACCTCTGAAAGCGACGACAAACCGTCTCCGCGGGTGAGTGCCTCCCTCAGATCCATGATTGCAACCCTCTGCTTTCCCATCACAAAATATTGTTTAGACTCACCGAACCGATGTTTATCATCTTGACAAGTTCCGACATTGAAGAGTTGTAAGACATAGCCTTGACGGGACGTCCGCCACCGGGCACCAGCTCTTCGGGCATATCGCTCGACATGTCGAACAGAAGCGAACCTATCCTGTTGTCGGCCCCCAACCTCTCCTTGCAGTCGGGAAACACAACCCCTTTACCCGAATCGTCGCGCGACAGATGCACGTTAAACAGAAGCACAGAGCCTGCGCTGGTCGACAACGACTTTATACGCTCGGCCACGGCAAGCAGCATGCTGTCGGGCAAATCGGTGCACTCGCCGTCAGTAATGTTGAAAATAACAGGAGGAAAGCTGTCGGGATGCGAGCCTATCCACTCTTCGGCAATGTCGTAAGCGTCAGACAGGGCATGACCCATGGGAGTGTTGCCCAGGGCGAAAGGATATACCAGTTCGGGCACCGACACATGTGAACTTATGGTGCGCCCCTGCCAACTGCGTATCGACTCGTACGTCACACGCGGCACGTCAACATGGGCTATCTGACCTATGCGCACCACGCTCTTGCCCGGCACTATATGGTCTAACAGCGATTCGACCTCATCGCCGCCGTAACCCAATACGGCAATATCGAAATAGTCGTAATAGCCCTCCTGCCTACGACACCGCGATTTTATCTCCTCTAACGCAGTGTTTATTATGCGTCCCAGTGCATCGGCCTTGCTCATGGCCACACCGGCAAATGTTATCTGCTCTGACATGCTTGCCGAGCAATCGAGCAGAAACACAAACATAGAGGGATTCTTACGCGTAATCAGGGTATTGTATCCACTCATAACACTTGGTTTGAACCCGGGATGAGACCTGAACACAGGACGTCACCCATAAATGCGGGGGTCTCTGCCCTCTATTGTATCGGTAGCCTTAAGAGCTTTGCCACAGTCACGCTCACACGAAAACGGGGGATATATGCCAAACGAAAAAACATCCGACAAACGGCACTTTTAAACACCCTCTTGACAAATCGGCTCTATAACTTAAGGCTACTCAAGTACAATAAAAAAAAGACACCCATCGCCTATAACATAAAAAAAGCGCAGGTGTTTTTCCGATTCCAGAAAATGGGCTAGGATCCCGGTGTCAAAACCGAACCGAATTACAAACAACCCACGCTTAAGTCTTTTTAGTAAAACTAAATACACCTCAATACGCCACGACAATACAAGCCATGACAC
>JAIECQ010000082.1 GCA_029068395.1 Rikenellaceae bacterium | reverse complement strand
CGACACCCGAGGCTCAGGCGTCGCGGGGGCTCGTAGATGGGGATAAGAGACAGCCGCACTGCACGACGCTTGCTGCGGCGATCCGTCCCCGCTGCCGGTCGCCGATGTCGAGGGTCGGAATATGGAAGCTTGGCACTTCGAGAATCCCGCTGCTCGAATTGCCCACCACGCCGCCGATATACTGCAGGACAGACAGATAGCGTTTTAATCCCAAAGAGGTGAACCACACGCACCGACTCTTCCGGCCGGGTGCGGCGCACCACTGTTCGATCCGGTCGGCAATGATTCGGGAGCCTGTGTCGGAGTTGGGCATCGTGAAGAGAATCCGTACCCGGGTGTCGAGTTGCATGGCCTGATCCAAAGCGGATAGCAAGGCCTCGATTTGTGCTTCGGGCGATTCCGAGTCCAGGGTGACCGGATGGTAGGTCACGAGCAGGGTATGCCGGTCGAGCCGGAACCCGCCGAGGCTCTCTTCGGTCTGTGCCTGAGACCACAGGGGGATCTGCCGTATATTGTCCACCCCGATCGCTCCCACATGGAATACCCTGTCCGGGCTTTCGCCCAACTGGATAACCCGTTGCCGATAAGCCTCCGTCGAGGTGAAGTGCAGGTGCGACATCTTCGTAATCGCGTGCCGTATCGCATCGTCATAAGCCCCCTCTGTAATTTCGCCACCGTGCAGGTGTGCCACGGGAATCCGAAAGATCAATGCCGCCTCCACCGCTGCGAGTATCTCGTATCGGTCTCCCAACACGACCAGCAGGTCGGGCTTTAGCGCATCGTATGCCCGGGCGAATCCGCTCAAGGCGCGACTCATCTCCGTAACGGTCTCCTGCGGGGTATCTTCGTTCGCTGTTTCGTCGATGGTGGGTACGCGGCGGTCGATGGCGAAGCCGTCGGCTTCGATCTCTTTATAAGTTTCGCCGTATCGTGCCGAGAGGTGCATGTGGGTGGCCACGATTTGCAGCTGCAATTCCGGGTCGGCTGCAATCATCCGGGCCAGTCCGGAGAGCAGGCCCCATTCGGCCCGGGTGCCGGTGACGATGCAGATTTTTTTCATAGCTCGATCGGTTGATCCGGTTCAAAGTCATGCGGAGCAGTCTGCCCCACAACCGATTCCCAAAGCATCGGTGATAGACCTGTTCCCGGTCGCTTGGCGGTGAGATTTTCCTCGGTAAACAGTTCCCCCTGCTGAATGGCAGTTGCCGCTACAATCGATTTCCGTGCAATAGGAATATTCGGCCGCTCGGCCGGTGTCGGCTCTTTGACGCCATTGCCTAAGGCCGATTCCACGGCCCGGATTTGCCGCACCATGGCCGTGAGGTCGTCCGGTTCGAGCGAGGCCTTGTGATCCGGTCCCGGCAGGTTCCGGTCCAGTGTAAAGTGTTTTTCTATCACGGTCGCTCCCATCGCCACCGCTGCCACGGGTATCTCGATCCCTTCGGTGTGGTCGGAGTAGCCGACGGGCAGGCCGAACCGTTCGTGCATGGTCTGCATCGCACGCAGATTCACCTGCTCTTTTGGCGCGGGATATTCGGTGGTGCAATGCAACAGGGTAATACCGTTCCGCGGCGTCCCGAAGCGGGTCAGCACACCGACGGCCGCTTCGATCTCGTCGAGCGTGGCCATTCCGGTAGATAATATGACCGGTTTACCTGTCAAACCGATAGCGCGCAGATAAGGGAAGTTCGTAATCTCTCCGCTGGGCACTTTCCACAGGGGCAGTCCCAGCGAGTCGAGGAAAGCGATGCTTTCCAGGTCGAATGCGGTGGAAAAAAAACGAACGCCTTTGGTGTTGCAATGATCGATGAGGGCACGATGGTCGTCCGGCGAGAGTTCCAGCCGTTTGAGCATGGTGTACTGCGACTCTTCGCCGTGATCGAGATTGCGGCTTTGATAGGCGGCCTGCCGGGCGGTTCGGGTCACCAGTTTGTCGGCCCGAAAGGTCTGGAACTTGACATAGTCCACCCCAGCCGCCGCAGCGGCGTCGATGAGCTGCCGCGCCAGGTCCAGCGATCCGTTGTGATTGACGCCGGCTTCGGCGATGATCAGTGTCCTCATAGTCGTTTCATGAGTATGGCCGGGTTGCCGGCATAAATGCCCGGTTCTTTCAAGGTCTTGCGCACGAAAGAGCCGGCGGCGATGATACTGTCCGGTGCGCTGATCGAGATGCCGTTGAGCAGCACGGACTGAGACCCCAGAAAAACTCCCGGGGCGATCCGGCAGTCGCCGTTGACCATGGCTCCGGTAGAGATGTGGCAGTAATCGCCGACCGTGGCGTCATGTTCGATATTGGCCAGTGTATTGATGATGCATCCTTCGCCGATCGTCGCGCCGGCATTGACCATGGCGCCGTGCAACACCACGGTTCCCGCACCCAGAACGGCGTGCCGGGAGACGTGGGCGGTCGAGGCGACGATGGTGGCGAATTGGCCTTTTACGTCTATGATACGGGCTGCGATCCGTCGCCGTATCGCTGCGGTCTTGATATGTCCGACGGTGATAATAAACCGGGTGTCGGGTTGTGCGGCCGCTAATGCCGGGATGTCGTTGTCGGTGCCGATCACGGGATAGCCCAGAACGGTTGTCCCCACTTTATCCGTGGTGTCGAGTATGCCTGCGATTTTCCATTGGCTGGAAGACTCTGCGGCTTCGATCACCGATTTGC
>JAIECQ010000081.1 GCA_029068395.1 Rikenellaceae bacterium | reverse complement strand
TTCTTTGTGATCGAACGAATTGACTCCCCTGCCTACCGTCTGCTTAAACAGCAGGTTGTCAAGATATTCCGCCCCTCCCTCGGCATACACCGCAGCAAACCATGCGGCAGCAAAAAGCACAATCACCCCCCAAAAGCGCCATCCCATATAACGCCCTATGCTCTTAATCTTGCCCTCCGTCGCCAAAAAGGAGGCTATCACCACAACAGGCATCAATATGCCAACCGCTCCCTTACTGAAAACGGCCAGAAATATCCACAAAGGCAACAGAAAACGCTCGTGCGCCCTGCCTGTCCCGGTATATAGCTTCCAAAAAGAGTACAGAGCCAACACTATGAACATGGTCATCATCATGTCCATGCGCAACACCACCGTACCCCCCAAAAACATCACGCACGTAAGCAATGCCAACATAGGGGGAGCCACACGCGTTGCATACTCTTCCGCACCGAAGCACCATCTGTTCATCACGCGCATTATCACAATGGCCGGCACCACCGTAAGTGCCCCCAATAGCCATATATAATTGTCTCCGGCAATAAGACGGAACAGCATGGCAAACCAGAAATACAACGGCGGTTTGTCTGCATAGGCCACCCCGTGATTGTGAAAGGCAAACAGAGAGCCGTCACGCAACGCCTCCTCTATTATGCTGATGTAACGCAACTCGTTGTCGGTGGTGAAGTCACGAAACACAAACACCGGCAACAACATCAGCATCGGCAATATATAAAGGTACCAATTTCTGCTCATATCTTCTTCAAATTGAGTCAAATCATCCCTTGCTCACCTCTTTTTTGAGTATAAACAGGTTGCGTAGATATACGAATGCACCGGTGCTCTGTCCGAGTATCAACACCGGGTCTTTGCGATAGATGGCGTAAGATATTATTACAAGCGACCCCGTGAGGCTTATAAGCCAGAAACCGCGCGGCAGCACCGACTCGCCCCTTTTCGACGAATAATACCACTGATAAACAAACCTCAGGGTGAATATTATCTGCCCTGCCGACCCGTAAACGACAAGCCACAGCGGTATATCGCCGTTTTCAAACAGACGCACGTAATGGTAGCTCCAGTCGCTGAGCATATACCCTATGGCACATAAAGGTGTCAGCAACAACACTATGCGCACCAGCACATGCACATTGGGCCACACTCCTTTGAGGTTAAGGTTCCAGATGTAAATGTAATAGGAAATCACCTGACCGAGTATTATGGCGAAATCGTCTCTAATCCAGCCATATATGAACAACATGTAAGAGGCCATGATGCTCAATATCCAGAATATGGAGGGAGAGACCACCCTCTTGGCCCTCTCAGAGAGTATCCACTGCAATATCATGCGCCCCGAAAACAATATCTGGGCAACGATACCTATACCGAATATCAACCAGTCAGACATATCTATATCTTACTTTCGCCGATAGCGTATTTTATGTAACGCTTTCTCATCCAACGATATGCGAAACAGTCCATAAATGGAGCCACCAACCTGTTCCTAAGATTATATTTGGCCACGCCGGCAATGCGCGGGAAATGGCGCACGGGCAACTGTTTCATACGTCCGCCCTCAAGCAGTATCAGGGCAGGGAAAAAGCGGTGCATGCCGGTAAAGAAAGGCAGCCTCTTGGCCACGTCGGCATGTAATATCTTGAGCGGACACCCCGTATCGACAGCGGTGTCACCGGTCATGGAACGCCTGAAGTTGTTGGCTATCTTGCTCGACATACGTTTGACAAAGCTGTCCTTGCGTCCGGCACGTATGCCCATGACAAGCTCATGGTCTTGTATGTACGGAACAAGAAGCTCGAAATCTTCGGGTGTGGTCTGCAAGTCGGCATCGATATATCCGATATAACGGCTTTCGCAAAAATCTATGCCCGCCTTTATTGCCGCCGACAGACCGCGATTGGACTCGAAAGAGAGATAATAGAAATGGGCGTTCCTGTCGCAAATGGCCCTCACGCACTCCAGGCTGCCGTCCGTCGACCCGTCATTGACAAAAAGCACACAGGCGGCAAGCGAAGCTGATGATATATATCTGCTCAGTTCAACCTCAAGCCGCTCCATGTTGTCAACCTCGTTGTAAAGCGGGACGACAATAGTAAAGTCATATTCGGATGTCTTATTCATTACACACAATGATTTTTTATCTGCAAATATAACTCTAATTTTTTTATCTCACAATCACCCGCCCTCTGCCGTCACATCGCCCCACGCCGCAGACAACAAGGCTACGGCTGTGACCGCTACCATCCAACCACAAAACAGCTCTCCCGCCTTCAGAAGCAGACAGTGCTGCATCGGAAGACGGGAGAGTCATATCAGGCGCGCGCCTTGTCGGGGCTGTCAGCCTCAAGTCAAAGACCCGCCCAATGGTGCTGTCAGTTTGCCATAGCGTGACGGTAGCCCTTTATCTTCTGCCAGCCGCCACGGGTAAAGTCGGGCACGGCCACAGGAGCATTGCCGTTTTCGATAGACATGCGGGTAAGCTCTGCCATAGAGCACCACTCGGCCAGGTCGTAAACGTCCATGTCGAGGGGCAAACCGTTGCGCAGACAATATACCAGACGATAGTCCATGATGAAGTCCATGCCGCCGTGTCCGCCCACCTTCTTGGCAGTCTCTTCAAGCTCGCGATGAATGGGGTGCTTGTATTTCTCCATCAGCGCCCTCTTGGTTTCGGCAGATACCGCTCTGTGCATGTTGAGATCCTCGTGGTTGGGCACCTCGCCGTTTTTAATCTGCTCGGGACGGAAGCAATATTGCTCGACGGGATATTTGTTTGCGAAACCGTCGGTACCGGTAAGCTGATACATGCGGCTATAGGGACGCGGGTTCATCACATCGTGCTGTATGAGGATTGTCTTGCCGTTCTCTGTGCGTATGAAGGTCATGGTATGGTCACCGTTTTTGAAGTCGGAACCATCCTCGCCGGTGTACTTCTCGACCAAGCCGGGACCTGTCGCCGCCTTGGTATCGACAGCCACAAGGGTCTTCATGCGGTCGCCACGGTGAATGTCGAGAAGCTGACATGCCGGACCCATGCCGTGTGTGGCATATATATCGCCGCGATAGTTGCGGTTGTAATCCAGACGCCAGTTGTTCCAGTACTCGGGCCAAAACTCCTCAAGATTGTGTATGTAAGCACCCTCTACGTGAAGTACATCGCCAAACAGACCCTGCTGAGCCATGTTGAGGGTGGTAAGCTCGAAAAAGTCGTAAACGCAGTTTTCAAGCTGCATGCAGTGCTTGCGGGTCTTCTCAGAGGTCTCGATAAGCTGCCATATCTCGTCTAAGGTCATGGCCGAGGGCACCTCTATGGCCACATGCTTGCCGTGCTCCATTGCATATACGGCCATCTTGGCATGATTCTTCCAGTCGGTTGCAATGTACACGATATCTATGTCGTCGCGGTCGCACAACTGCTTCCAAGCATCTTCAGAACCCGAATAACAAGCCGGCTCGGGAAGCCCCGCCTTAGCCACTATCTTCTTCGATTTCTCGACATTCTCAGGCAACAAGTCGCAAAGGGCCACTATCTTGGTGCCGGGTATATGAGTCCAGCGAGACACCGCACCCGGACCACGCATACCCAAACCTATGAAGCCCACCCGCACGGTATCGAGCTTGGGCGCGGTCATGCCTATGGCATCCTGCTGTCCCGCAGCTCTCTCGGGCACAGGCACCTCTATGGCATAGCCTGAGGCGGAATTGTTGCCGCAACTGCCCAACGACACTGCTGCAACGGCAGCAAGCGCAACAAAAGCAAAGTTTCTGAAAATTCTCATTACAAATATGTTAAGTTAAGTGAAATCATCATCTGAAAACCGGCGGACATTGCCAGTAATCATGCAACGCCACCATAGAGCAACAGGCGTCTATACGGCACAAAACACCGTAACGACACCATACACAAGCCCTGACAAACACATGACAACACGGGCACGACTCTCAGGAGCGCCTGCCGACGCGTCTTTACGACAGCTGTCAGACACACCCCTGCCGTCCTGCCGCCATGTGCGACAGACCGACCGCTGTCAATCCTCTTTGAATGTATTCGAGAGGCGCTCGAAAAGCTGGTCTGTCTGCTCAAACAAAGTTGCACGCACGGCCTGATAGTGCTTGCGGGTCAACTTGGCGTTGTGCTTTTCGGCAGGGTTGTTCACCTTTCCGAACAACTCGTTGCGACACTCCACCGCACGCGCCACTATATCACATATCTCATCGAACTTTTTGTCGCCGTTGACCGCCATACATGTGTACGCGTCTGAAATAACCCCGCTCAACAGAGCGTCAATCTCTTTTTTCGTCTTTCTGATACTTGACATAAAACCTACTCTCTTTTTTAATTATCGGCAAAGTCACAACCATTGCCGCCATTGACGGCAGCACGGCATACTATGCCCGATGGCGTCCTCGCTAAGAGCACGCCCCATGCAAAGATAATCAAATAATCTGACTGCGCAAACATCGCACACCAAACCATCGCCATCCTTGCATCTGCAACACCATCACCGGCAAGGGAGGTGTCACCCTGATTTGCGCCCCCATCTTCACCTCTATCAAAGATGTCGCGCACTCCCCTCTTGCAGGCATTCATACACCTGCAAGAGTGGCACGGCTTTAATAATTACCCTATTACAAATTACGCTATAAATACACTATAAAAAATAATTACCCTGATAAAAATAAATAAAACCGGTCTGTAAAAATAGTAATAGTAAAGTTTTAATAAATAATAATTACCCTAAAAATAATATAAATTACAAATAACTATAAATAAAATGCCACCGTAAATTTAAGTCTCCCCTTTCAGGCGCCCCCTCTCGGCAACCCGACCATATAAATTTCAAACCCTTATCTATCTGTTTGACGAGAACATTCTCTTTGAGTCCATCAATATGGAGAACGCCTTCTGTATATCTTTCGATGCCACTAAAACGGTAAATTCGTTGGTTGTGCTTATCACCTCAGATATATTGATGTTATCCCAGGCCAGCTCTTTGAATATGCAGTAATAGACACCCGGATATATGCTGTTTTCCGCCGGCAGTTTCACCGTTATGGATGACAGATTTTCTGTTTTGTTAACAAGCGTCTCATGGGCGAATATCTCCTCAACCATGCCTCCGAGACTGGCACTCACCACAATGGTTGTCTCGCTAACACCCTGCGAGAATGTGCAAAAGGCGTCGTTATTCATGTCTGTTATCTTCTCAAGCAGCTTCATCTGACCGCTCAATAACGACTTGGAGTTTGCATACGCATAGTCTGAAAGATTGGAACGTACCACTATATCACCGATGTTTTCGATCACTTTCTGCAACTTCATGGCAGAAATAAGCTCCAGACGTGGCACTAATCTGTTGAGCGCCATTATTATGGCACCGTCGTTAACCTTCTTGCCAAGCTCCTCTTCAATTTCGTCCTTTATCTTGCGCGAAAGCGCCGACAAATTGACGATGCCCTCTATCAGGGCACTCTCCAAGAAAGGCTTCTTTTTGATTACTCGCTCTACCGCAGCAGGGATTGTTGTCATATTTTATCCAATATATTATATATACACTTTTAGTTTAAATTTTAACAAAATCTTGAACATTTGAACAATTTAATGACAAATTTTTTACAGATGATATAGAAAAAATAAAACACAGATTTAATTTTGTAGATAGTAACCAAAA
>JAIECQ010000080.1:6847-14885 GCA_029068395.1 Rikenellaceae bacterium | reverse complement strand
TTTTTGTTTCGGAAAGCTTTTGCACCGGCAGGGCGGCGAGGTCTGAGTATAACGAAACCGCATACTTTCATTTAACTGAGATGCTTTTGCGGGGCTTTTGCACAGGTTGTTTTGACTTCGTTGGGGTTTTGCTACACCGCATGGCTACCGCCCCGGCAGGCTTTGGGGTCCGGCAGGGCGGCGAGGTACGAGCCGCAACGGGCCGACCCTCCCCCCGCGGAGGCCCGTAACACCGCCACGCTATTGTAGTCAGTGACTAATGGGCGGTAGTGAAGCGCGTCACTTTCACGCTTGCCTCCGCAGGTTCGGCCCGTGGCTCCTTTACACCAAAGGCACGTTGGGTGCGTAGCCGAAAACAGCCAAACCACCACACCAAAGCCCCTCCCCGCCAGCACAGGCACAAAGCCAAACCACAAGCTGTAAAGCCTTGCCAAAAGCTACAGACAAAGCGCCCCACCTGTGTCACGCCTCACGGCCTAATTTCATCACACCCCATACACTCACCCTGCTGAGGCCGGCGCTGGCGCCGGCCCACCCCGCACCGGCAGGGCGGTCTGAGTGTAACGAAACCGCACACTATTCCTTATCACCGGCATAACGAAGTATGCCGTAAGCAAAAATTCCTTGTGTCCGGGCTGAGGAACGAAGCCCGCGCGGCCCGGAGCCTCCCCAAACGGAGGGCCGCAGCCCCGCACAGCAATATATATGGCAGTGAATTAGTGACGGCGGTGATGCTCTTCATTTTCATGCTATGCCCTCCGCAGGCTCCGGGCCGCTCTCCGTTGTGCCGGTGTTCGGCTGTGCTGCCCGCCATGCATTATCGTGCTGTTGTTATGCTTTGTCGTGCTGCCTGTTATTGTTCCTGTTTTGCTTCCTCGTTTTTCCGTCGAGAGTCATGGCCCATGTTGAATATCTTCCAGGCACTCAGCCCAAGGGCCAAAAACAGCTATCCCATAAATGTGTAAGACGTATGTCGAAACACATTTATGGGATAGCTGTACTTATCCGCTTAGTTTGCCCTCAAACATATCAAAACGGGGTCCGAGACCCCTCCCCCGGAAGGGCCGCCGGAGGCAGTGCCAGCAAACCATCACCGGCAGTGAAGTCAAGGCATTAACCGCAGTGAAGGCAAGACAATACAATAGGGCGACCCCGAAAAGGGTCGCCCTATTGTATTGTATGTTTCTAAAAACTTACCAGCTTGCTTTTTTGACGCCGGGGATAAGGCCTTTAGAGGCCATCTCGCGGAACTGGATACGGCTGATGCCGAACAGGCGCATGTAACCTTTGGGGCGTCCGGTCATCTTGCAACGGTTGTGCAATCTGATAGGGTTAGAGTTACGCGGCAGAGCGGCGAGTCCTGCAAAGTCGCCGGCCTCTTTGAGAGCGGCACGCTTTGCTGCATATTTTTCAACGAGTTTAAGACGCTTAACCTCGCGTGCTTTCATTGATTCTTTTGCCATGGGACTATTTAGTTTTTAGCGTTTTTAAAAGGAATACCGAAATGTTTGAGCAACGAGTAAGCCTCCTGGTCGTTCTTGGCCGAGGTCACGAAAGTGATTTCAAGGCCGAGAATCTTGCTTACCTTGTCAATATCAATCTCGGGGAAAATGATCTGCTCGGTAATGCCGAGGGTGTAGTTGCCCTGGCCGTCGAACTTATCGTTCACGCCTTTGAAGTCGCGTATACGGGGGAGCGATATTGCGATAAGACGTTCAAGGAACTCATACATGCGGTCGCGACGGAGGGTCACACGTATACCGATAGGCATACCCTTACGCAACTTGAAGTTAGAGATATCCTTACGCGAACGAGTAAGCACCGCTTTCTGTCCGGCTATTATAGAGAGCTCTTCCTGAGCTGTCTCAAGGAGTTTTTTGTCGGCGGTAGCCTGGCCCAAGCCCTGGTTGATTACGATCTTCTCAAGGCGCGGCACCTGCATGATGCTCTTGTAACCGAACTCCTTCTGCAATGCGGGAAGGATCTCCTCTTTATACTTTGTTTTAAGTGAAGGTACGTACTGCATTACTTGATCTCCTCCCCTGATTTTTTAGCGTAACGAACTAATTTACCGTTGTCACCCATTCGGCGACCGATTCGAGTGGGCTTGCCCGTTTTGGGATCGACCACCTGGAGGTTGTCGATGGCAATCGGAGCCTCCTGCTTTACGATACCGCCCTGGGGATTTTTGGCATTGGGTTTGGTGTGCTTGCTGACCATGTTGACACCTTCGACGACAGCGCGTCTTTTGTCAACGATCACTTCAAGCACCTTACCCTGCTGTCCGCGGTTGTCACCGGCATTCACATAGACGGTGTCACCCTTTTTGATATGTAATTTAACTGACATCTCATTAAATGTTTTAGACGATTACAACACTTCCGGAGCGAGTGAGACTATCTTCATGAAAGAGTCGCGCAGCTCACGCGCCACGGGGCCGAAGATACGAGTGCCGCGAATCTCGCCCTGATTGTTGAGAAGCACCACTGCATTGTCAGAGAAACGAATATAAGAACCGTCGGCACGACGCACCTCTTTAGTCGTTCTCACCACCACCGCTTTCGAGACGGTACCCTTCTTGACATCGCCTGAAGGGGTTGCGCTCTTTACGGCCACCACTATTTTATCGCCGATAGACGCGTAACGACGTTTGGTACCGCCGAGCACACGAATACAGAGCACCTCTTTGGCACCGCTGTTATCAGCCACTGAAAGTCTGCTTTCCTGTTGTATCATGACTATTTAGCTCTTTCTATTATTTCAACTAATCTCCAACGTTTTGTCTTGCTCAAGGGGCGGGTCTCCATAATTCTGACAGTGTCACCCTCGTTGCACTCGTTCTTTTCGTCGTGTGCCACAAACTTGGTTGTTTTGTTGACAAACTTACCGTATATGGGATGTTTTACTTTTCTCTTGACGGCAACAACAATAGAACTCTGCATCTTGTTGCTGACAACCACGCCGATTCTCTCTTTTCTAAGATTTCTTTCTTCCATCTTCTTAAAAATTAATTTTGTTTCTGGCGCAGAACAGTAAGCATGCGGGCGATGTCCTTACGCGTTTTATTAATCATGGATGAATTCTCTATCGGCGAGACAGAGTGGTTGATCTTCATCTGATTGAGAGCGACTTTCTGAGCTTCAATTCGCTCTGTCAGATCCTGAACCGACAGTTCTTTTATTTCTGCTGTTTTCATTTTTCGACAAATTAAATTGAGGTTTCAGAATAGTCGTGTCTTACCACAAACTTGGTGACGATAGGCAGCTTCTGGGCACCAAGGCGAAGAGCCTCCTTAGCCACATCCAAGGGCACACCTTCAATCTCAATGAGTATGCGACCCGGAGTGACAGGAGCCACAAAACCTTCGGGCGAACCTTTACCTTTACCCATACGCACCTCGGCAGGCTTCTTGGTTATAGGCTTGTCAGGGAATATCTTGATCCATATCTGACCTTCACGCTTCATGTAACGCACGATGGCCTGACGGGCAGCTTCTATCTGACGGCCGGTAATCCAGGCTGAGTCGAGAGCTTTGATACCAAATGAGCCGAAGGCCAATTGGTTGCCTCTCTGAGCCAGACCCTTCATGCGGCCTTTCTGCATTCTTCTGAACTTTGTCTTTTTTGGCTGTAACATGATTTTTCATTTTTTTAAGAACCCGTCATCTATCCGGCCGAACCGCTGACTGACCTGTCGTCCTATGCAAGACAACCGTTGCAGACCCATCACCCCGCCGACCTGTGGCCGGCACGCCAAAGACACCTTATAATATAAGATGCCCGGCAGAGATATGCTCAGGCGGTCCTCAAGGGACCTCGGTTTTTTTCAACCCCTCCTCTCTGAGACACGCCCCAAGGGCCGAGAGGAGAGTTGACAGCTGAATATCAAACGTTTTCTATTGTCTGACTACTTGTTGCTTTTTCTTTTAGCGCCGCCGCGTTTGCCACCGCGACCTCCCGCCGCAGGACGTCCCTCGCCGCGAGAAGCCACCTGTGAAGGAGCCGAGCCTGCCACGGGTGAGAGGTCACGCTTGCCGTACACCTCACCGTTGCACACCCACACCTTGATGCCCAACAGACCTACTTTGGTCAAAGCCTCCGCAAGGTTGTAATCGACATCGGCACGGAATGTGTGAAGGGGTATGCGACCCTCTTTGTAGGTCTCTGAGCGCGCCATCTCGGCACCGCCCACACGACCTGAGATCTGTATCTTGATACCCTCGGCACCCATGCGCATGGTTGATGCGATGGCTGTTTTGATGGCACGACGGTAAGAGATGCGACCCTCTACCTGACGGGCTATGTTGTTGCCGATGATAACAGCATCGATCTCGGGACGTTTAACCTCGAAGATATTGATCTGTACCTCTTTCTTGGTCAACTTCTTAAGCTCCTCTTTGAGCTTGTCGACCTCGCCGCCGCCTTTGCCTATGATAACACCGGGACGCGCCGTGCTGATGGTAACGGTCACCAGCTTGAGAGTGCGCTCAATGATTATCTTAGAGACGCTTGCTTTTTGCAGACGTTCGCCTAAATACTCGCGTATCTTGGCATCCTCGACCAACTTGGCCGAGAAATCTTTCTTATTACCAAACCACGATGAATCCCAACCGCGGATGATACCAAGCCTGTTAGCTATAGGATTAACTTTCTGTCCCATCTTGATTATTCGTTTTTGGGTTCAACTTTGTCAACTATCAAAGTGACATGGTTCGATCTTTTACGTATTCTGTGAGCACGACCCTGAGGGGCAGGCTGTATACGTTTCAACATACGGCCGCCGTCAACGAAAATCTCTTTTACGCAAAGAGGGGTATCTTCGATGCGGACACCTTCGTTTTTAGCCTCCCAGTTGGCGATTGCCGAACGGAGTAGCTTCTCAAGGCGATTGGAAGCCTCTTTCTTGCTGTAACGCAAAAGGGCGAGAGCGCGGTTTATTTCCACACCTCTTATCATATCTGCGACCAAGCGCATCTTGCGGGGAGAAGTGGGGCAGTTACGAAGAATTGCGATGGCTTTCTGCTTCTTGGCTGTCTTGAGCTTCTCTGCCGATATACTTTTTCTAGCACCCATTATTGACTAAAATTACCTGTTTAAACTATTTTTTCTTATTGCCGCCATGACCGCGGAATGTTCTGGTGGGAGCAAATTCGCCGAGCTTGTGACCGACCATGTTTTCAGTCACATACACCGGAATGAACTTGTTGCCATTGTGAACTGCGACAGTGTGACCCACAAAATCGGGAGATATCATACTGGCGCGCGACCATGTCTTTATCACAGACTTCTTGCCTGAAGCATTCTGTGCGAGAACCTTGTTCTCTAACTTAGGCTCGATATAAGGCCCTTTTTTCAGTGAACGACTCATTTTACGCTGCTTTTTTGTTGTGACTACTTCTTCCTTTTAGAGATAATGTACTTGCTGGTCGTCTTTTTGGGGTCACGTGTCTTGTAACCTTTGGCAAGAAGACCCTTGCGAGAACGGGGATGACCACCTGATGAACGGCCTTCACCACCACCCATGGGGTGATCGACAGGGTTCATTGACACGCCTCGGTTGCGCGGACGGCGACCAAGCCAACGACGGCGGCCGGCCTTACCGTGGCTCTCGAGGTTGTGGTCGGGGTTTGACACTATGCCGACGGTTGCGCGGCAGGTTGTCAGAACCATTCTCGTTTCGCCTGAAGGAAGTTTGATGATAGCGTATTTGCCTTCACGGGCAAGAAGTTGGGCATAAGAACCGGCGCTTCGTGCCATCACGGCACCCTGACCGGGTTTCAGCTCAATATTATGGATTATGGTACCAAGAGGTATCTCGCTCAAAAAGAGTGTGTTGCCAAGCTCGGGAGCAACGCCTTTACCGCTCTCTATCTTCTGGCCTACCTGAAGGCCGTTGGGAGCGACAATATAACGTTTCTCGCCATCGGTATAGGTGACAAGAGCAATACGGGCCGAGCGGTTGGGGTCGTACTCAATGGTCTTGACCGTAGCCGCCATACCGTCTTTGTCACGCTTGAAGTCGATGATACGATACATCTTCTTGTGGCCGCCGCCTATGTAGCGTACGGTCATCTTACCGGTGTTGTTACGACCGCCGGTGCTTTTGAGCGGACAAAGTAACGATTTTTCGGGTTTCGACGATGTGATATCGTCAAAAGTACCTATTATTTTATGTCTCTGACCCGGAGTACTGGGTTTGAACTTTCTTACTGCCATCTCTGCTAGATATTACTGTAAAAATCTATCTTATCACCACTTTTGAGGGTAACAATTGCTTTTTTATAGTTATTGGTGCGACCCACGATCATACCTGCCTTGGTGTAACGGCTCTTGACCTTACCCATATAGTTCATCGTGTTAACGTCGGTTACGACAACACCATACATCTGCTCGACGGCAGCCTTGATTTGCAATTTGTTAGCCTTGCAGTTTACAATAAAACCGTATCTGTTCAATTTATCGCCTTGAACTGACATTTTCTCGGTTAAGATAGGCTTAATTAATATTTCCATTTTCACAAAAGTCTATATGTTAAAGTCCGAACATTTGGTTCACCGCCTCTATAGACGTCTCGGTCATAAGAAGAGATGACGCGTTGAGAACATCGTAAGTGGTCAGGTTCGATGCGGGAATAACCTTAACGTTTTTCAGATTGCGCGCAGAGAGAGAGACGTTGCGGTCGAGCTGGTCGAGAACCAACAACACCTTCTTTTGCTCAAGACCCAGGTTCTTGGCAGCCGAGATGAACTCTTTGGTCTTGGGCGCCTCGAAAGTAAAGTTCTCGACAACGGTGATAGCCGCCTCTTTAGCCTTATAAGACAGAGCGCTCTTGCGTGCCAACTGTTTGAGTTTCTTGTTGAGTTTGAAGCTGTAATCGCGGGGCACGGGACCAAACACACGACCACCGCCCACAAACAACGGAGAGAGTATGCTGCCCGAACGCGCGCCGCCTGTGCCTTTCTGCTTTTTAAGCTTGCGGGTCGAGCCAGCCACTTCGTTGCGCTGTTTCGACTTGTGAGTACCCTGACGCTGGTTTGCCAGATACTGTTTCACATCCAAATATATGGCATGATCGTTAGGCTCAATGCCGAAGATAGCCTCGTTGAGGACAACCTTTTTGCCTGTCTCCTTACCTGCTATATTTAATACTGATAATTCCATCTTCGTTAGTCTTCTATTAATAAGTAAGAACCCTTGGCTCCCGGAATAGAACCCTTCACAAGGATGAGGTTGTTTTCAGGGATGACCTTTAAAATTCTAAGGTTGAGAACCTTTACACGGTCGCCGCCGGTGCGTCCTGCAAGGCGTTTGCCCTTGAAGACACGAGAAGGATAAGATGATGCACCGAGCGAACCGGGGGCACGAAGACGGTTGTGCTGACCGTGAGTCTGACCACCCACGCCACCGAAACCGTGACGTTTCACAACGCCCTGGAAGCCTTTACCTTTAGATACGCCGGTAACGTCAACCCAGTCGCCCTCTTCAAACATGTCGACAGTAACGGTGTCGCCAAGGTTGAGCTCGCCGTCAAACGACTTGAACTCTGAGAGTTTGCGCTTGGGGGTGGTGTTCGCCTTTGCGAAGTGACCCATCAGCGCCTTGCTGGTGCGCTTTTCCTTTTTCTCGTCATAGGCAATCTGCACGGCGTCGTAACCATCTTTTTCTACCGTGCGAATTTGCGTAACTACACAAGGACCGGCCTCGATAACAGTGCATGGTATGTTCTTACCCTCGGCACTGAACACGGAAGTCATTCCGATTTTTTTCCCAATTAGTCCTGACATTTTCGCAGTTCTATTAAAAAATTTAGTTTATTAATTTGTCCTTATCACCGGCGATTTGCGATCATCACGACCTGCCTCGTCCGAAGACAGCGGGACACTTTTTTATTTTCAAGACACCAACCGGCACCTGTCTCCTTACCGGAGCATCGCATGCCGATAAACCATCGACGGATTTTTCCATCCCTCGGAACGAAGCACCTCAAATCAGATTCCCTTTATATCCGACTCTCGATGTCTGCATCCCTTGCAGGATTT
>JAIECQ010000080.1:0-6747 GCA_029068395.1 Rikenellaceae bacterium | reverse complement strand
ATTTATCCATCCCTCGGAACGAAACACCTCAAATCAGATTTCCTTTATATCCGACTCTTGATGTCTGCATCCCTTGCAGGATTTCTCCATCCCTCGGAACGAAACACCTCAAATCAGATTCCCTTTATATCCGACTCTCGATGTCTGCATCCCTTGCAGGATTTATCCATCCCTCGGAACGAAACACCTCAAATCAGATTTCCTTTATATCCGACTCTTGATGTCTGCATCCCTTGCGGAATTTCCAGCCCCCTCGGTTTGGCTATCTTTTATAATAGCCTCCGCACATGACATGCGGAGGCATAAATGAGTTTACGCTCTTATCACACCTTAATCTCAACCTCAACACCTGAGGGAAGCTCAAGTTTCATCAACGCGTCGATAGTCTTGGGCGTCGAGCTGTAGATATCAAGTATGCGCTTGAAAGTGCTCAGCTGAAACTGCTCGCGAGACTTCTTGTTGACGAAAGTCGAACGGTTGATTGTGAAAATCTTCTTCTGCGTGGGCAGGGGTATGGGACCGCTGACAACCGCGCCGGTCGATTTAACCGTCTTAACGATCTTTTCTGCCGATTTGTCGACCAAGTTGTGATCGTATGATTTAAGTTTTATTCTAATCTTTTGACTCATGATCGTTGTTTTTATTCAATATCCTTAACTCGGCCGCTCGATTTCTCGATAATCTCCTTGGCAACGTTTGCGGGCACTTCGGCGAAGTTTGCAAACTCCATTGAAGAGGTGGCACGACCCGACGATATGGTACGGAGCACAGTCACGTAACCGAACATCTCAGAGAGGGGCACCTTGGCCTTGACAACACGGGCATTGCCTTTCGACTCCATGCCGCTGACCTGACCGCGACGTTTGTTGAGGTCGCCGATGATGTCACCCATGTTCTCTTCGGGAGTAACAACCTCTACGTTCATGATAGGCTCCATGATAACGGGACCTGCGCTCTTGGAAGCGACACGGAAACCGTTGCGGGCACATATCTCGAACGAGAGCTGGTCTGAGTCGACCGGGTGGAACGAACCGTCTATAAGAGTCACCTTCATAGAGTCTACAGAGTAACCTGCCAAGGGACCGTTTGCCATTGCCGACTCGAAACCTTTCTGGACGGCGGGTATGAACTCCTTGGGAATGTTACCGCCCTTGACGGTGTCGACGAATACCAGACCTGTCTTCTCGGGATCGTCGTTAGGACCTATCTCGAAGATGATGTCGGCAAACTTACCGCGACCACCGGTCTGCTTCTTGAACACCTCGCGGTGCTGGAAGGTCTTGGTCAGAGCCTCTTTGTAGTTAACCTGAGGCGCACCCTGGCTGATCTCGACGCCGAACTCACGGCGCAGACGGTCGACGATCACCTCAAGGTGAAGCTCGCCCATACCGCTGATGACGGTCTGGCCAGAATCTTCGTCGGTCTTGACGGTGAAAGTGGGGTCCTCCTCGGCCAACTTGCCCAACGCGATGCCGAGCTTGTCGAGGTCTTTCTGAGTCTTAGGCTCAACGGCCAAGCCTATCACAGGCTCGGGGAAGGTCATCGACTCGAGAACGATAGGATGGTTCTCGTCGCAGAGCGTATCGCCCGTACGCACATCCTTGAAGCCGACAGCGGCGCAGATGTCACCGGCAGTAACGAACTCTATGGGGTTCTGCTTGTTGGCGTGCATCTGATAGAGGCGTGATATGCGCTCTTTCTTGCCCGAGCGGCTGTTGAAGGTGTACGAACCGGCGTCGAGCTTGCCTGAGTAGGCGCGCACGAATGCCAGACGGCCCACGAAGGGGTCGGTTGCAATCTTGAAGGCCAAGCCTGCGAAAGGCTCGTTCTCAGAGGGGTGACGCACAACCACGTTGCCGTCAAGGTCATGACCCTCTACCGCCTCTACGTCCATAGGCGAGGGCAGGTAGGCGATGATGCTGTCGAGCAACAGCTGAACGCCTTTGTTTTTGAACGACGAGCCGCAAAGCATGGGCACAACGCTCATGTTGATGGTGGCCTTACGCAGAGCCTTGATAATCTCTTCGGGGGTGATGGAATCGGGATCCTCGAAGAATTTCTCCATAAGGGCATCATCCGATGCTGCTATCTCTTCAATGAGCTTTGCCCTCCACTCGGCAGCCTCGGCGGCCATGTGGGCGGGTATCTCAGCATAGTTGAAGTTATCGCGGACGGTCTTGTCATCGAAATAAATGATAGCGCGATTGTGTATAAGGTCGACAAGACCTTCGAACTTGTCTTCGGCACCTATGGGCAACACGATAGGCATTGCGTTGGCACCCAGACGCTCTTTCACCTGAGCTACCACGTTGAGGAAGTCGGCGCCGGTGCGGTCCATCTTGTTGACGTAACCGATACGGGGAACGTTATATTTGTCGGCCTGGCGCCACACGGTCTCGCTCTGAGGCTCTACGCCGCCCACCGCACAGAATGTTGCGACGGCGCCGTCGAGGACACGGAGCGAACGCTCGACCTCAACGGTGAAGTCGACGTGGCCCGGGGTATCGATGATATTGATCTGGTAAGTGTTGTCGTTGTATTTCCAGAAAGTGGTTGTGGCCGCAGAGGTGATGGTGATACCACGCTCCTGCTCCTGGACCATCCAGTCCATGGTTGCCGCACCTTCGTGCACCTCGCCCACTTTATGGGTCTTACCCGTATAGAAAAGGATACGCTCCGATGTGGTGGTCTTGCCCGCGTCGATGTGGGCCATGATACCGATATTTCTCGTATAATTAAGATCTCTTGCCATCTTTGGTTATCCTTTCCGTTAGAATCTAAAGTGAGCAAACGCTTTGTTGGCCTCGGCCATACGGTGCATCTCTTCCTTACGCTTGAATGCGCCGCCCTCTTCGTTATAGGCGGCGATTATTTCCGCAGCGAGCTTTTCAGCCATTGAACGGCCGGCACGTTTGCGCGCGTAAAGAATAAGATTCTTCATACTCAAAGAGACCTTACGCTCTGCTCGCACCTCTGTCGGCACCTGGAACGTGGCCCCACCGACACGGCGAGACTTAACCTCAACCTGCGGAGTGATGTTTTCGAGGGCCTTCTTCCAAATCTCCAATGGAGCCTTATCAGAGTCCTTCATCTTCTCGCCCACCGTATCTATCGCATCATAGAAGATCGTGTAAGCAATACTCTTCTTACCATCCAGCATAAGGTTGTTGACGAAACGGGTTACCATTGCGTCTCCGAACTTAGGATCCGGAAGTAGAATTCGCTTTTTAGGCTTCGCTTTTCTCATTGCTTTAATTTAACTTTTTAAAACGCTCTTTTGTCTGTTTATTTCTTGCCTTTGGGAGCAGCTGCACCCGCCTTAGGCTTCTTGGCACCGTATTTTGAACGGCGCTGGTTACGACCGTCAACGCCTGCCGCGTCGAGGGCACCGCGCACCAGGTGGTAACGCACACCGGGAAGGTCTTTCACACGACCGCCGCGCACAAGCACTATAGAGTGCTCCTGAAGGTTGTGACCCTCGCCGGGGATGTAGGCATTGACCTCCTTACCGTTTGTTAAACGCACACGCGCAACCTTACGCATGGCCGAGTTCGGCTTCTTGGGGGTCGTGGTGTAGACCCTCACGCAAACGCCGCGTCTCTGAGGACATGAATCGAGGGCGGGAGCTTTGCTGTTGTCCGCCAACTTCATGCGTCCTTTTCTGACTAACTGTTGAATTGTAGGCATTTTAAAGTTTTATAAAGTTTATTACGGTTTAACCATCACACGCCCCCCTTACGGCCCGACCCTACAAGTCACCTGCCACAGGAAGACACTTTTCAGCCCACAAAGATAACTCTTATTTTATTAATATCAAACACTTTCGTCTCTTTTTCGTTGATTATCACCCCTTTTCATTGTCATTAAATCACCTGTCAAACATCCAACTCATTGATTTACACCGACATAAACAACAACAGGCACCCCTCCGCTTAAAAAGGCAACTTTTCACAGCCGCTATAACAAAACCGCATGACCGCACGAAATAACAGTCCCGATTAATGTTTTTAACGGAAAATCACTAACTTTGTATGCCGAAAGACAAAACAGCACAAGCGAAACGGTCTGAAACGCAGTGGAAACAGACACGCTATAAATCAAACGAAAAACGATAAGGCATGAGTGATGTTGTAAGAACAAGGTTTGCGCCCAGTCCCACGGGATATATGCACATAGGCAATTTGAGAACGGCCCTTTTCGCCTTTCTCTATGCCAGGTCACAGGGCGGACGCTTCATATTGAGAATAGAAGATACCGATCAGGGCCGCTATGTAGAGGGGGCCACCGACATTATATACGACACCTTGCGCATAGCCGGGCTGCAACACGACGAGGGTCCCGACATAGGAGGCGATTTCGGTCCTTACGTGCAAAGCCAGCGCAAGGGCATCTATCGCCAATATGCCGAAGAGCTTGTAGCCAGAGGCGAGGCCTACTATTGCTTCTGCCAGCGCGGCGACAAAGAGACCGAATCGCCCGAGGGCTACAACCGCCACTGCCGCTGTCTCACCCCCGAGCAGGTTAAAGAGCAGCTTGCACAAGGCAAGCCCTACGTGATAAGGCAGCGCATACCCCTTGAGGGCACCACCTCGTGGGACGACCTTGTATATGGCACCATATCGGTAGACAACCAGACACTCGACGACCAGATACTGCTGAAAAGCGACGGCATGCCCACATACAACTTCGCCAACGTGATAGACGACCACCTCATGGGCATAACGCACATAATAAGAGGGTCGGAATACCTGTCGTCAAACCCCAAATACATATTGCTATACCAAGCCTTCGGATGGCAGATGCCCCAATATATGCACCTGCCCCTGATAAACGGACAGAACCCCGACGGCACCATCAGCAAGCTCTCTAAAAGACACGGCGCCGTCAGCTTTCAGGCATTGGTCGAAGAGGGATATCTGCCCCAGGCAATCACCAACTACATCGCCATGCTCGGATGGTCGCCCAAGTCAGAGCAGGAGATATTCACCCTCGATGAGCTTGTCGCACTATTCTCGGTGACGGGCATACACAAGAGTCCCGCCGTGTTCGACTACAAAAAGCTCGACTGGGTCAACAGCCAGCATATTGCTATGATGACTGACGAGGAGTTCGCCGCCAAGGCACATCCATACGCCGGCATCGACTCCACACCCTTAGAGGACAAGTGGCCCAAGATAGCGTCACTGCTCAAACCGAGGGTCAACAAGCTCTCTGAAGTGGCAGAAAAGATAGACTTCCTGAAGCAACTGCCACACTACGATGTCGGGATGTTCATCAACAAAAAGAACAAATCGACCTTTGAAAGTTCAATACGCATAATAGATGAGGTGCTCAATGCCCTGGACTCAGAGACACAGTGGAACGAAGAGGCCCTCTACAACAGACTGTCGGCGCTGGCTCAGTCACTGGGCATAAAGGAAGGACAGCTCTTCTGGCCCGTCAGGATAGCCCTGTCGGGACTTATGGCCACCCCCGGCAACGCAACCGACATACTCTTCCTGCTTGGCAAAGAGGAGTCGGCATGCCGTCTTAAAAAGGGTGTCGAACGGCTAAAAGAGACACAGACAGCATAACCTCGACACGGTGCTGCCACTAACACACCAGACCTCTTGCATGCAAGAGGTCTTCTTTTTTATCATCACTCAGGCTTAAAGGGAAACTTCAACCCCCTGTAAGCCACAAGCCTCACCTTGACCGACCCCACCTTTATGGGCGAATCGACCGCGATGGGTATGCGGTTCCTGTCGTCAGAGATCCATATGGTAAACTCGCTGCCGTCATCGAACGAGTTGCCCGAGGCATCGGCCAGCTCACACTTGAACACCAACGTCTCTATGCGTCCCAACCCCCCAAGGCTTACCATCTGGCGCCCCTCGAAACGGTAGTTGATGTTGCGCACCGTGTCGGCAAAGACCACCTCCAAGGGATAAGGCCGTCCGGGAGTCATCGACCCGACATCTACCGACCGTATGTTATAAAACAACGACACTGCGTCATAGCTCACCTCTGACAACGGGAAGCTCTTGCGTCTTACGTCGGGACGGCTCAGGTTTTGGGCCTTGGTCGACACCATCATCGCATCCCAGTCGTAGCGATAGCTGCTCTTGAACCTGTAATCGCCCTCTGACAGATCGTTAGAGAAATAGACCGGACGCAAATCGCGCTTGTCAAGCCATGTGTCATACACATCGTGCAGGTTGTAGAACCATGTGTACTTCTTATTGACATCGCCCGTGGCCCTCACATGGAAACACTCCGTGCCGTCGACCTTGCCAGAAGTGACGTCAAACCTCACGGTGGCTACATCAACATTAACCATCCCCACTTTATAACCTACCGCATATTCGAGCCTCTCACCCGCTGCGAAGGCTATCTCTCCCTTATTGTCGCTGTTGGCATAGACCTGCGCCAAAGCATCATAAGCCCCCATAACAAACGCCAATGCCAAAACAAGACTTAACTTCATTCCTCTCATAAGATACTCATTTATCCGCCTGCCCCTCACAAAAATATAAATTTAACGCCACATGACACCACCCAAAAGCAAAAATATTGTCAAACAATAACTATATTCACCACCAAGACAGGTATTGGCTTGCCGTCACTGCGGATAATGGTTTGCTGGGACTGCCGTTTGGATTTACTGGCACTGCGGTTTTGTATTGCTGGCACTGCCTCCGGCGGCCCTTCCGGGGGAGGGGTCGCGGACCCCGTTTTGATATGTTTGAGGAACAACTAAGCGGATAA
>JAIECQ010000008.1 GCA_029068395.1 Rikenellaceae bacterium | reverse complement strand
CAACCAGCGGTTCTGCATAATTGGAGCCGATTGGAAGCGATAATCAAATGGGCGGGATTAACCACCCACTCTTTCGCCGTACACATCGGCCTGAATCGCTCTGAAAACCTCTATCAGATAAAACGCGGACGCAACGGCATAAGCTCAGATCTGGCCAACAGAATAATCGAATTTTTTCCCGAAATAGACTATAACTGGATAATGACAGGAGAAGGATATATGTTGAACCAAACCCCCGTTTGTTACGAAAATTGCAGCAAAGGAATCCCCTTTTTCCAAGGCGAACTGACCGACATATTGTGCAATTTTGAAAACCATACGCCGCAATCATATATCAAAATACCGATAATATGCGACTGCGACCTGTGCGCTACAATGACCGGCGATGCCATGTCGCCCGAGATAGAGCCGGGCTCGCTTCTGATGATTAAAAACATCGATCCGGAATATATCTCTTACGGCGAACGTTATATAACAATAACCGAACGCAACACTCTGGTCAGATACATACGCCCGGCGGAAGACTCGACTGACCAGCTGTCGCTAATACCGGTCAACACCGACAAATACGACACATTGACGATAAAGCGCAAATCGGTGAAACGGCTCTTTCTAATACGAGGCGTCATAACCGTCAGAGTTTGACAAGAGCCTCGCTATGACAGATGGCAAACGCCACGCACACATATCACTCATAACACTTGACGGCACACCGCCGCAAGAGGCATGATAACGACACTCTCAGGCCACATATCTCCTCACACTAAAAAAACGACATCATGCACTCACTTCCATACATAAAACAGATAGAGGCCACAGGACTCAGAGGCGACAGTTCCGTCAGGTGGCAGCTTCGCCACGGCGTCAACATACTCTCGGGCATAAACGGCAGCGGCAAGAGCACACTGCTGCTGGCTCTCAGCGAGCTTCTGCGTCACAACGACTACAGCTCCAACCCCGTCAAGCCGCTCAAAAGCATAAAGGTAACATTTGACGACAACACCATAATAGACTCTGACGATGTGGCCAAAGAGCCTCCCGCAGTCGACAACGTCGACATAGTGAGCACCTTTGACAACAAACTCAAAATGCTCGAAGCGCTACAGAAAATGTCTGACAACCGCGTGAGGTCAGACCTCGACTGGCAGCTGTATCTGGCATGCGAGCGTTACATACGCTACCAGCTGCGTCTGGGCAAGCAGGCCCTCGACCTTATGATGCAGGGTGGCGACCGCTCGGGTGTCGGCGAGCTGATGCGCGGCAAAGAGCGCTTTTTCGACATACTCGACTCTCTGTTGGGTCAGTCGGGCAAAAAAGTCATACGCGACAGCGACGAGATAAGGTTTGCTTTCGGCAACATGACCCTGACACCCTATCAGCTGTCGTCGGGAGAGAAACAGCTCATAATAATACTCACCACGGTGCTAACACAAGACCGCAGACCATACATACTGATAATGGACGAGCCCGAGATATCGCTCCACTTCGACTGGCAGAAAAAGCTCATAGGCTCCATAATGGAGATAAACCCGTCCGTGCAGCTGATAGTATCGACCCACTCGCCGGCAATGATAATGGAAGGATGGGTAGACAGAGTGACCGACATGGACGACCTGGTCACAAAAACCGACATTTCGGCATGATTAATGCTCTGCAAGAAACATGCCGGGCAACAGGCCTGCACCAATAGCGTCTGACCTCCCGGCATGCGGCAAGATAACATCGGCCCGCCGGCCTTAAGACTAAAGACTGTTACCATGAGCAGACTGGTAAAAAACCTCAATTCCGACTATCTGGCCAATGCCCGCGCCCTGGCAGGCCGCAACGAACGCGGCAAACGTGTGGTCAGGGCATACGTTGAGGGATATGACGACATAGCCTTCTGGCGCGGGGTGCTCTCTGAGTTTGAAAACGACAAGCTGCGCTTCGAAGTGGGGGTGCCCTCTCGTGACGATCTGGCCAAAGGCAAAAAGGTACTGCTCTCGATGGTAGAGGGGTGCGGACAAGAGATGATACTGTGCATGGACAGCGACTTCGACTATCTGTTTGACAACTCTAACGCCCAGTCACGCACGGTAAACGGCAACAGATACATATTTCAGACATACGTCTACGCCATAGAAAACTATTTCTGCTATCCGCCATCGCTTCGTCCGGCATGCGTGCGCGCCACCAAAAACGACACCTTTCTGTTCGACTTCGAGCACTTCATGAAGGCATACTCGCAAAAGGTCTACAAGCTCTTTCTGTGGTATGTCTACTCGGCATATTCGGGAAAAGTGAACATGTTTCCGTTGAGCGACTTCCGCAACACCGTAAGACTCAACTATCTTGTGATGGACAACAACGGCGCCGACACCCTGCAATGGCTCGAACGCAACTGCACACGCAAGCTCAAGCACCTCGAAGAGAAGTTTCACAGATACAAAGAGGCGGTCGAAAATTTCGAGACAAGACTCAAGGAACGCGGAGTACGCCCTGACAACGTATTCCTGTATATGCACGGACACACCCTCTTCGACCACGTGGTGTCGGTGATAATGCAAACAGTATGCGAAGTGCTTAAGGCCATGAGCATAGACAACATACGCAGCAGCTCGCGCGAGGGCATCACACTCGAAAACGAACTGAGCCACTATAAAAACACCCTGCGTCAACCCGCAGACGAACTGACATCGTCGGTCGAGTACCGCCACTCCGACCTGTTCTCAAAGCTACACTCCGACCTGCAACAATACGTGCAAAGCCTGAAGTAAGGGTGACCCGACATGCGGCCTGACGGACTGCCGGTATTGTATTGCTGGCACTGCCTCCGGCGGCCCTTCCGGGGGAGGGGTCGCGGACCCCGTTTTGATATGTTTGAGGAACA
>JAIECQ010000079.1 GCA_029068395.1 Rikenellaceae bacterium | reverse complement strand
GGTGGGCGGGCAGCGGCTCGGGGCCCTTCGGCTTGTTGGTGCGGTACACTTTGTCTAAATAACCCCATGGGGGTCGTTTTGGGGTGGTGGGGGCCGACCGCAGGTCGGCCGCATCGGCGTGGAGGTCGAGGGCGTGGTGAGGTTCGGGCGTGGTGGGTGAGAGACATGGGCGGCACCTTGGGTTGGCTGGGGTGCCGTGCCTTTGGCGCGGAGGAGCTTCGGGCCGAGCTTGGGAGGTAAGGTGTGAAAATGACGCGCGGGAGGGCGGGGTTACTGGCCTTTCGGGGTCGGCTGCCATGCGGGAGCGGAAAGCCGTGCAGTGCGGAAAGTTGACGAGGCAAAACCGGAGGGGACAAGGAAGATGGTGGCATATTTGGGGTGGCGGCGGTTGCCGTCAGGGTCTGCAAGGGCGTTTATATGAAAACACAAGGTTATGGAGAGGAAAAAAATAGTCGATTCGGTCATTGGTCTTTTGCGTCGGGAGAAATTCTCAGCCTTTATAGTGCCCAGTCGTGACTGTCATTGCAGTGAGTATGTTGCCGACCATTGGAAGTGTCGCGAGTATGTGAGCGGCTTTGACGGTTCGGCAGGTACTCTGGTGGTGACCGTCAAGGGTGCCGCCTTGTGGGTCGATTCGCGTTACTGGTTGCAGGCTGAGGCGCAGTTGGAGGGCAGCGGCATAATTCTTATGTGCGAGGGGGCCGAGGGGGTGCCGTCAATAGCCGGGTGGCTCACGTCGCTCTTTGACAAGGGGCGGGTGGGGGTAGACGCCTCTCTCTATCCCGTGTCGGCGCTTGAGGCTCTGATAGGGTCGTTGGCGCCGTTAGAGGTGGTGGCCACGGGCGACATATTCGACGAGTTGTGGTCTGACAGGCCGCCAATGCCGTCACAGCCTGTGGTGTCGCTCGATGAGGAGTATTGCGGCTTGCGTGCCTCGGCCAAGCTGAAGCGTCTGAGGCACGCTCTCTCTATAGAGGGCGATGCCGTCTATCCTGTGACGGCGCTTGATGAGATAGCATGGCTATTGAACATACGCGGCGGCGATATCGAATATAATCCCGTGGTGGTGGCCAATCTGCTGGTGGAGGCTGACAGGGCCACATTGTTTGTTGACGACAGTAAGCTGTCGGTGGCTGTGATACACCGCCTGGAGCGTGAGGGTGTGGTGACGGACGATTACAGCCGCTTTGACGATGCTTTGTCGCGGTGTGGCGGCAGGCGTGTGGTGTTCAATCCGGCCTCGTTGTCGTGGCGTCATTACGACCTGTTGCGTCTGTGCGGCGCCGTGACTGAGCCTGAAAAGGATGGCGCGGGTGCTGTGACTGCCATGAAAGCGGTCAAGAACAACACCGAGATAGAGGGGTTCAGGCGTGCCATGGTAGAGGACGGGGTGGCCTTGGTGCGTTTTTACATGTGGTTAGAGGAGCGTATAATAGCCGGACGGCGACCCACTGAGTGGGAGCTTGGGGTCAAGATAGGTGAGCTGAGGGCTGCGAGTCCTCTTTACAGAGGCGAGAGCTTTGCTCCCATAGTGGGTTACAAGGCCAATGGAGCCATTGTGCATTACAGCGCTCCGCAGAAGGGTTGCAAGCGTGTGGGGGCGTCGGGTTTTCTGCTGATAGACTCGGGAGGGCAATATCTGTGCGGTACCACCGACATAACGCGCACCGTGCACATGGGCGAGGTGTCGCAGCAGGAGAAGCGCGACTTCACCTTAGTGTTGAAAGGCAACATAGACCTGGCGAGGGCCGTATTCCCCGAGGGTACGCGCGGTTGTCAGCTTGATTTTCTGGCGCGGAGGCATCTGTGTGCCAACTCACTCAACTACCTGCACGGCACGGGGCATGGCGTGGGTCACTATCTGTGCGTGCATGAGGGTCCGCAGTCGATACGCATGAATGAGAATCCGGTGGCGTTGAAGCCCGGAATGGTGATAACGGACGAGCCTGGTCTCTATCGTGCCGGCAAGTGGGGCATAAGGCTTGAAAACGTGTTGCTTTGCGTGGAGCATTCATCGGGTGCGTTCGGCCGTTATCTGGCGTTCGAGCCTTTGACACTCTTTCCGTTTGATGTGCGGTCGATAGAGCTTGACATGCTCACACCGGCCCAGCGTCGTTGGCTCAACCGTTATCACGATATGGTTTATGACAGGTTAAGTCCAAGGCTCACCGGCAAAGAGAAGGTGTGGCTTATGGGCAAGACAAAGAATATTTAGCAAATGGAACAGAACATATTGATTACCAATGATGACGGTGTGTCATCGAAGGGTTTGAGGGCTTTGACCGAAGAGGCGTCGCGCTTTGGCAGGGTGACGGTGGTGGCGCCGGAGCATGGCATGTCGGGCATGTCGCATGCCATAACAATGGCCAACCCTCTATATCTGCGCAAGGTGCGTCAGAGCGACGGCGTGACGGTATATGCCTGTCAGGGTACGCCGGTAGATTGCGTCAAGATAGCCATAGACCATGTTATGAAGAACGACCCGCCAACCCTTGTGCTGTCGGGTATAAACCATGGCTCCAACTCTAACATAAGCGTGATATATTCGGGCACCATGGGTGCTGCAACCGAGGGTTGCAGTTATGGCATACCGTCGATAGGCTTTTCTCTCATAACGCACGATGTTGAGGCCGACCTGATGCCTACGCGCCATTATGTGCGCAAGATATTGGAGGCGGTGCTTGAGCATAACGACAATCCGTCGCTGTGTCTTAACGTCAACGTGCCGGTGTTGCCGCTCGACAGCATAAAGGGCATACGCGTGTGTCGGCAGACAAAAGGACATTGGCGTGAGGCGTTCGAGAAGAAGTGCGATCCGCGCGGACGTGAATATTATTGGCTCACGGGCAGTTTCGTAAACCTTGAACCCGAGGCCGGAGATAACGACGAGAGCGCACTGGCAGAGGGTTATGTGTCGGTGGTGCCTGTAAAGGTGGACCTTACGGACTATAGACAGATAGAGGTGAGCAAGGGGTGGTTTTAGCTCTTGCGGGGCTTTTGTATTGCCCTCGGCGGTTATGAGGGTGCGGGGAGCTTACAGGCTCCCTTTTTTGTTCAGGAGAGGAGGGCCGTTTGCTGCTCTTGCGACGGCGGTGTTTGTAATGAGGTTGTTTTTGAAAGGAAACACGGGTATGATGGTTGCAGTTTTAAAATAAACCATAGCGAGCATACAAAAATGAGAAAAGCGTAACGAATTAACTGAAAAAGCGTTCGTTACGCTATATTTTTTCTCTCGGTAAAAAGCCAAAGAGAACCATAATATAACCAAACGACGCAGAAGTTCAGTTACCACATCATTACCCTTGTTATGATGAAAATTTCTTGCGAAACTGAAAGATTTCATCGTTTGGCGTAATTTGTCTTATCTGTCAGTAACTCATTATAAACTAATCTTGTAACAAAAAATGAGTTATGATAAGTACTTTTAAGATTTTATTTTACGTGAAGAAAGGCAGTGAGAAACCCAACGGCAACCTGCCTTTGATGTACCGTCGTCTTACCGTTGACGGCGAGATCAAGCAGTTCAGCTGCAAAATGGATGTCTCCCTGCGATTGTGGAATGTGAAGAACAATCGTGTTTCGGGCAAAAGTATCGAAGCGCAGAAAATAAACATTGCCGTTGATAAAATCAGTATGGAGGTAAATCGCCGCTATCAAGAACTGAGGCAGGCGGATGGTTATGTTACCGCCGCCAAACTCAAAGACGCCTATCTCGGTATCGGTGTCAAGCAGGAAATCTTGCTGAAGCTATTTGAGCAGCACAACGTCGAGTTTGCGAAGAAGTCGGGCACAGTAGGGCGCAAGGTACATTCCAACGCTACAAAACCGTTTACAAGCACCTTTGCGAGTTTCTTCCGCACACCTACAAGCGGAACGACATTCCCCTTAAAGAGTTGACCCTAACATTTATCAACGATTTCGAATATTTCCTGCGGACGGAGAAGAAATGCCGTGCCAACACTATATGGGGTTACATGATTGTGTTGAAACACATCGTTTCCATAGCAAGGGATGACGGTCGTCTGCCATTCAATCCCTTCGCAGGGGACATCAACTCTCCCGAAAGTGTGTCCGCAGAAACACAGCAAGATGTTTTTTCATCCGCCCAAAAAGATTTGAACAGTCCTAAAAGCACTTGTAGTCCGTGCGGACAATCTCACCTCCAAAGTCGGGAGACATCTACAAATAAACCTAATATGATAGCTGTTAATTCGCGAAAAACAAGTAATTTTGTAATCAAATAAAACATAAAACACTATGCTATTTGAGGATACAAAATATTTAGATTATAAATTTCCTGAGCCGCAATATTTAGGAGCTAAATATATTCATAGAGGATGGATTGCTCAGTTTATTCCGGAGAATACAAACATCGTTTTGGATGCCTTTTCTGGATCTCAGTCTATTGCCTATATGTTCAAGCAACTAGGGAAAAAAGTTATAACAAATGATTTCCTCAACTTTAATAATCTAATAGGAAAGGCTTTAATCGAAAATTCAAGCAATAAATTAGACTCCTCTGATATTGAATTGCTATTTTCAGAAAATAGCGATCCTTCAAGATATAATTTGATGTCGGAATTATATACAGGATTATTTTTTTGCGATGAGGAGTCTTCGTTTATTGATAGCTTTCGTAGCAATGTGTATAAACTAAATAATTCGTACAAACAAGCTTTGGCTCTGTCTATAATGTGTAGAAGCATGACAAGAAAGGTGACAATGGGACATTTCGCTCATACCCAAGCCTTGGTCTATGCATCTGACCCCACTCGTATCAAACGCAATCGTAGCCTGATTCGTCCGTTAAAGAATATCTTTTTGGACTTGCTGCCGGAATATAATGCGGCAGTGTTCAATAACTTGAAAGAAAATATTAGTTATAATAAGAATATACTTGATTTATTGCCTACATTGGAAAATGTTGATTTAGCGTATTTTGATCCTCCGTATTGCAATAGCCATGCAGATTATCAGTCTTTTTACCATTTATTGGAAACATACGTTGAATATTGGAAAGATAAGCAGTTTGTAAATGGGATTAAACGATATGAGCCTAAAAAATACAGTGGTTTTGATAAAAATAGCGAAGCGATATCAAACTTGCAATTAATGTTTAAGCAGGCCGATCACATTCCTACTTGGCTAGTAAGCTATAATGATCGGAGCTTTCCTGATATTGAGACTATGATTGATTTAATAAATCCATATCGTAATGTTAAAGTTGAACGAAAAGTTTACAATTCAGGCAGAGGAGGTAAGGGTAGCGTAGCTGGTAGTAGTGAAATTCTTTTAGTTTGTACAATGAAATAATTTACACTATGACAAATTTTGAAAAATGGGACAAAGAGTTCAGAAATCAAAACCTGTTTGCATTCAACAATGACACTAATGCTTTAATATGGCTTAAAGTGCGAGCAGTTTGTCGAGGAAAACAAATTCAGCAATTTCTCAAAACTAACAGCATAACTTTGTCTTCATCAAAAATCTCAGAGCAAAATGTAGAACTATTTGAAATATTAGAGGTTAAGCCTAATGCTATGCAGTTACTTGATACTTTCCTAAATGAAAAGAATCACGAATGGTACAACGCAATGGGTGTAGATGAAGAAGTGCTAAAAAATGACTTATACAAGGTTCATCATTATGCTTGGGGAGGTGATCAGAATAATTCATTGGATAAGCATTTGGTAAGTAGGTATGTTAAGATTATTAGTAATTATGACGAATTGCTAAATAAACAGAGTGAGATTGCCGATAATGCGTGGAATTATGTTCAAACAAGTTGGTATAATAATTGGACTTCCTATCTCATTGAGTCGCTTTTTAAGCGGCATCAAAATGTTATTTCAGCTGTAGGTGAAATAAAAAGCGTTGATTTCTTTTTGGACAATAATCCTATTGATTTAAAAGTTACATTTTTTCCAAACCAATATATGGAAGAAAAACTGAAAATTAAACTTGGGAAAAAGGAACTTGCATGGTTGAAACATAAAGCCAAAGAGGTTGGAATTACAGCAGATTGTACACAATCTGAATCTCAACAACTTTATACATTGTCTGAAAAATTAAAGGAAGTAGGAAAGGATGATATTCTTGAAGAACTAAAAAATAGAAGACAAGAAGTTATTTCTGATGCACAAGCTAATGTACTTGAGCTTATGACTTGGTTATATGCAAATCAAGGAGAGATGCGTTTTGGAGCAGAAAATAGGTTATTTGTTATTCTTGTTGATTCAACAAATATGAGTGAATCTTGGAAAATGAAGCGAGCTTTTTCTTTAATAGAACCTAAAGTAAAGAATTATCTTGATAACTTCAATGAAAAGTCTTTGCAAGAAGTTAATTTCACGTTTAAGGGTAACCAATATAAAAGTTTAGCGGATGTAATATTCGTTGTGAAATAGCAATTATATGGAATGGATATTTGATGGTGTAGGAACAGAAATCATTTCACTACTAATAGGATTGTTGGGTGGTGGTGTTATCGGTTATAAGGTTGGCATAAAGAACAAGATTTCTCAGTGCCAAAAAGGAGGGGATCATGCGAGTCAAACACAAATCGGGAGTATTGTAAACAATGGTCATTCAGAAAGCAGGAGATAATGCACAACAATTTCAAATTCAAAATCTAACAATTGGAATTGATGAAAAACGAGCTAGAGAAATATACGATGAAAAGTATACTATTGCAAAAAGAGATTTTACAGAAGAAGCCTTGCGGATAGCTGACGAACGAATAAAAGAATTTGAAAGCAGGCTTATCCCTAAAATGGAGGTTGTAAATGATGGATTAAAAGTTTTTGCAGATCCAAGTTTTCAGTAGTTATTAGTCGATGCTCAAAAAGCAGCCATAGCAACTGAGCGAACTGTTGATTATGATTTGCTTTCAGAACTATTGGCTCATAGGATTAATAATGGTAATGATAGGTATATCAGGACAGGAATACATCGTGCAGTAGAAATAGTTGAGGATATTTCTGATGATGCTTTATTGGGACTCACAGTAGTTCATTCTGTAAACTCTTTTTTGCCAAGAGCAATTAATATGTATTCTGCTTTAAGTATTTTAAATGAGTTATTTGGTAAAATAATATATGCAGAATTACCTTTAAAAAATGACTGGATTGACCACTTAGATACTTTAGGTGCAGTCCGTATAAATCAATTTGGTCGTTTTAACAATGTAGAAGAATATTACGCAAGTGCATTGACGGGAATATATGTTGTTGGAATAAAAAAAGAGTCTGAGGAACATTATAAAGCCATAGATATTCTACAAAAGAATAATTTATCTATAATGTTAGTTGATAATCCGTTATTAAATGACCACCTTCGTGTAAGCATTGGTAACATAGATGACATAGATAACATTCGTTTAGTGCAGGCTATAAATGGGAATTCTTCACAAATTCCATTGACATCAGAACAAAAAGAAGCGGTAATATCTATATTTGAATTATATTCGAAAGACTCTAAGAAAAAAGAAGAAATAAAGAAATTATTTGAGAGTGAATGGATAAAATATCCCAATCTCGCTAACTTAAAAAGTTGGTGGGAAAAATTGCCATATTCTTTTAGTGTAACTTCAGTAGGCAAAGTTTTGGCTCATGCTAATGCGCAAAGATGCTACAATAACTTACCATCTTTAGACTAAATGTAGTCAAACTTTTTGGTTACTCAAAGGATTTGACTTCTTTTGTATTTAGAAAGAGTTATTTGACAGCATAGTACCGTAAATCGCTGAAATTAGCACGGTTTCCAACTCGTTACCGCTGTTTTTCAAATACTTCGTTAAATGTTTATTCCTCAAATGGTTGTGTCAAACCGTTGAAAATCTAAAATAACATGAAAAAGATTGTTTTATCATGTAATAATTTATACCTTTGACAAAGTTTGAATTGTAAACAGATGTGTTTTTATGAATAGGTTGATTAAGAGTATATTTACCTTGCGGTTAGTGTCGGCAGGGTGTCTGTTGTTGGCCGGGGGGATGTTTTTGTCGGGGTGCAACAACATGGGCGATGAGCCTGAGGAGTATGATGAGTTTCCTGCCGGTTTTCTGATGTATGATGTCAATAACCAGTGGAACAAAGATGCCTATCAGTATTCGTTTGACAGAGCCAAGAGTGTGGGTCTGATAGGGGCTTGGGCTGGTTCTCACGACATGGTGAAGGCCAATCAGGACCAGTCGGGGCGAGATCTTGTCAACAACGGCGCCAAGGTGCTGGCGGTGTGTCCCGAGAATATATCGCTGGAGTTTCTTCGCAGCCTTGAGATACCCGTGGTGATGTTTGACAGCCGCGTGGAGGGCTTTCAGGAGGACTGCTTTGTGGGCTATGATTATACGGAGGCGGCAGGTAAGGCGGCGGAGTTCATAGCGGCGCGCATACCGTCGGCTCCGTGCAAGGTGTTGGCCTTTACCATAAAGAGCGACAGGCGTACTGCCGAGAGGGCTGAGATGTTCCGTAAGAAGATGGCGCAGTCGGCACCGGAGGCTGAGGTTGTGGTCAAGGAGTTTGACATGTATAGTGACGACGACAGGAACAATGAGGTCAAGATGTCGATTTTGCAGCAGCTTGTTGACTCTGAGGATATTGTAGCCATATATGCCAACGACGACGATATGGCCTATTTTGTGTATAGGGCGATAGACGGCTCTGTCGACAGAGACAAGATATCGGGCAGGGTGAAGGCGGTGTTCGGTTGCGGAGGAAGCAACAGGATGCACGACGTCATCAAGAACTCTTCTCTGACAGGGGTGGAGTTTGCCACCATAGAGTGCAATCCTAATATTGCCGAGACGCTCACCGACGTTATGGTGGATGCGTTGCGCTTCGGCAAGTTCTCTCAGAGCACTGTAATGTTTTATCCCGGCAAGGTCATAGACAAGAGCAATGCCTCTCCGCAGTAGGCATGGCCTGATGTAGGCGTGCTTGCTGTTTCAGGAAAAGGGACGGTGATATTCAAAGTCTGCCAATCTATGTATAGGTTGGCGGACTTTGTTTTTATGCCTCTCAGTAGCAGAGGCGTTTGAAGTCGCAGTATTGGCATGCTTTTTCCTCTTCGTTGCGGAACCTGTCGAAGGGTATGTCGGGGTTGAGTATCTCGCCTACCAGCTCTCTGAGCAGGGTAAGGTAGTCGTCTTCGTATGCCGAGATGGCGAGCACCGGCTCTTTGTCTATGACGATGTCGGCATTGTAGTCGGGTTCGTTCATGCTGCGGGCGTAGTAGAGCGCTGGCCTGACCTCGCATCCGCAGCTCTTGTGCACCATTACGGAGTAGAGCATGGACTGGAACGGGGGCAGCAAGCTTTTCTTGCCGAGGCGCTCGAACAGCTCGGACGTGTCTTTTATGGAGTAGGCTCCCTTTTTTGCGCTTTTGTAGTCTATTATCCTTATACATCCGTTGCTCAGGCGGTCGGTGCGGTCTATGCGTCCTGCTATGCCGACACTGCGTCCGTCGTCTAACGTCAGGGTCATGGAGGCTTCAGACTCGGAGTCCATGAAGCGGAAACTGTCGGGGTTGTGGCGCAGCGATTGCAGGTCGTAGCCGAGGATGTTTTTGACATATCCGTCGATGAACCGCATCTTCATGCGTACAGTCTCTGAGAGCAGGTCGACAGGGCGTTTGTATGAGTCGCTGACAGCGGCGGCAACATAGTCGGCGCTCTTTTCTCGGGCTGAGGCAAGTGCGTCCCTGAAGTCGGCAGATGAGGCGGTCGTTGCATATACGGTTTCAAGCACCGAGTGCATGAGGGTGCCGAGAATGCTGTCGCCCATCTGCTCGTCGACCTCATCGGCCACTTTGAGTCCCTCGACATATTGCAGGTAGAAGCTGCGGGGACACTGTATGTATCGGTAAAGAGACGAGGGCGAAAAGGTGCGTCTGCCGATAGTGTATTCGTTGAGGCGGCTCATGATGCGGGCATCTTTGCCGGTGGGGGCGAACTCGTTGTCGAATGTGCCCACGTCGAGAGATATGTCGAGGTGTCTTATGGTGGAGGCGTGGGGCGATTCTATTTCGAGCTGGCGTATGAAGCGGCTCGGTTCGCCTGTGCGCATGTCGCCGGCAGAGGAGTTGTAAACGATGTCGATGCGTTTGGCGCGTTGCAGCAGACGGTAGAAATAGTATGAGTACATTGCTTCGTGGTATCCTGACGAGGGCATGCCGTAAACGCTGCGCAGAGAGGCCGGTATGTACGAGTCGCCTGTTACGTTGCCGGGGAAGGTGTCTTCGCCTACAGACAGTATAAGCACGTTGTCGAAGTCGATGTTGCGGGTTTCGAGTATGCCCATGACCTGCACGCCGGCCAGCGGTTCGCCCTCGAAGCTCATCTTGGCCGTAGAGAGGTGGCGCCGAAGCAGGGAGAGCGTGACGGTGTCGTCTATTTCGTCATGGCATATTGCGCGGCATTCGCCTATGCTGTCGGCAACCTCATAGATATTGCTCAGTATGCGGAAGAGAAGCTCGCTGCGCATGGGGTCGTCGCAGGTGTGGGCCAGTGACGACTCCAGCACGGCGGATATATGTTCCAAGACTCCGCCAGACGACCGTTCGGCAGAGAAGACCAGCGACAGAACAGGTCTGTCGGGGAGCAGCAGATCGTCGGCGTCGATATAGGCCAGCGAGTCGTCGACAACCCTGAGGGCCAGGCGTTCGGCCCATTTAAGGTCGTCGTCGCCGAGCTGTTCGGTGATGTAGGGGTGTTCAAGAAGGGCAAGGGCGTCTTTGTGGTAGTATGAGGTGCGTCCGTGTTCGTGTTTGAGGTTGGCGCGCAACCTTATGATGCGTTCGCAGAGTGTGTGGGCCGCCGTGCCATGTATGGGGTAGCCGCCGGTGACGTTCAGTATGCCGGTGGCTTCGGGAACGGAATAGAGCACCGGCAGCAGTAGCGATTCGTCGGTGAGCACAACAACAGTGTCGGTGCCCGGCTTTTTGCCATCGGCGGCGGCACGGTCGATGCAGTAGTTGAGGAATTTGCTCACGTAACGGCATTGAAGCGCGTCGGAGGGCGAGGATATGATGTTGATATCTTTGGCGGAGGCGAAATTGTCGCGGCTGAAAGAGGAGGAGGCGTCGCCGAGGAGTTGCTTGTTTTCGTTGATGAAGATGCCGGCCTCCTGGCGTTTGTCGTTGAGGTAATAGTTGTCGGCGTCCCAGTAGAACAGGACATCGGTATCCTTTTTGTTCAGGGCGTTGAGCACCGTGCGCTCTGTCTTGGAGAGGGCGTTGAATCCGACAATGGCCCAGCGGGACGAGGTGAACTCGTCGGGGAAGTCGCCTCCGCCAAGAAGGTGTTCGGCTGCGTCGCGATAGATCATGCCTCCGTAACCGAGCCCTAACTCGCGTAGCCGTGACTTGTATTCGGTGTATATGTCGAACAGGGAGCGCCACACCTTGAGAAACGCCTGTTTGTGAGAGGAGTGTTTGCCGTAGACCGATTGCCAGAAGCGTGTGACAAGCTCGTGTTCGTCGGCAGAGAGGTAGTCAAAGCGTGCGTCTATCTCTTTGAGATCGCTGATGTTGACAAACAGTGCCGAGGCGTCGACCATGTAATTGTCGAGAGAGTCGAAGTCGGAGAGAAGCATGTCGCCCCAGAAGTAGAAACGGGCGAAGGTCTCGTCGGGGTGGTGACGCCGATAGATGATGAAGAGTTCGGTGAGCAGCTTCAGGCGCCCTCCGTGTTCGAGTCCGGAGAGTTGGGCGGTGATGTCGTTCATGGAGAGGTAGCGGGGTTGCCACACAGGCGTCTCTGACAGCAGAGAGGCTATCTGACGGTCGAAAAAGAGCCGCGAACGTTTGCCGGGCAGAACGATGCGTACGTCTGATATGTCGGTGCCGTAACGGCAATAGAGGTCGCGGACCACTTCGCTGATAAAACTTTCCATGCAGAAAAACTTTTTTCGTCCACCGCGGGGATGGCTGTCGATATGCTGTAGGCCCATGAACGGGTCATGGCCGGCCTTTGGTTTCTATATTTTCAGGACCAATGATTAGTAAAGGTAATATTTTTTGTGTACATTTGAAATAAAAAAGCAGAATGAGAACTTTTTGTCAGGTAGCTATCGTTGTGTCGGTAAGCCTTTTGTGGTCGTGTGCGCGGATAAACGACAATGATTACGACGGCGGGTTTACGCATCTGACATCGCCCGTGTACGGAGTTGTGCAGGCCGAGGTCGAGACTCTGTATCGTCCCGGTAACGGTGTATTGCCGCAGAGGCTCTTCATTTCGAGAAACACGCTTGTGATGTTTAACGACAACGGAACGTCGTTTTATGACATATACACGTTGCCGCATCTGCATTACGTCAACAGTTTGGGCAGAAGAGACCGCCAGGAGGGGTTGCATATAACTCCTTATGCAGGAAGCATAAAGCCAACCGAGGATGGTCTGGCGATATTTGACAACGGGACATTGAAGTACATCAATTTGAAATTTGGAGAGTTAGAGGTAGACAAGGAGCTGTATGTCAAGGGTATGACCAGAAATTTTTTCGGGTTTACCATGCTTGACGACTCTTTGTATGTGGTGATGCCCGATCCGGAGCTTTTTAAGGCGGGGGTGGGCGCCTCGAACAGCAAAGGAGAGCTTACGATTGTAAACAACAGTGACGGGAGCATGGTGCAGGTGGGTGAATATCCAGAGGTGATGAGGCAAAACCAGATAGAGATAGGGGGCAAGTGTTTTGCCGTCAACGAGAAGTTGAGGCGGTTTGCATGTTTCTACAGCTTGCAGAAGCAGTTTAAGATAATAGATTTCGAGGGTAACGAACTGCACAGGGTGGCGGTGGATATGCCTCCATATCTGAACTATGAGAGCATGTCGTTTTCAAACAAGTGGGGAGGTCATGTGTATTACACCGATTGCTGTGCTCACGGCGATTATATTTATGCCTTGTGTTTGAATCAGGCGCGTGACAGTTATATGGCTGACATGTCGGACGAAAATTCGGAGATACACATATTTGACTGGAGCGGGCAGCTGCTGAAGGTTGTGAAGTGCAACAGGCCGGTGTCGTGCTTTGCCGTGAGCGAGGAGTATGGTACCATATATGCCTCGTCGTCGGCAGCGCCCGACAATATATTGAGGCTGCCGCTGCCCGACATAACAGCAACGAGCGACTCTCTTTACAATGCGGATACTTATATGGATTTGCGTCAGGATTCGATAAGGCGTAAAAAAGAAAGCTTGAAAGAGGCGCTGTAATTGATTATTTGTCAGTCATGTAGGGTTTTGTTGTAAATTTTATTGTAAAAAAGTGGAGAAAAATTTGGTAGCTACGATAAAATGACCTATATTTGCACTGTTAAAAATAAGGCACCGTAGCTTAATTGAATAGAGCATCTGACTACGGATCAGAAGGTTACAGGTTTGAGTCCTGTCGGTGTCACAGGGTGATGGGCGTCCGCATTGGCGGGCGCCCATAGTTTTTTGTCTGTGTGGGTGTGGGGGGCTTGGAGTTTCCCGCTGTCGGTTACCGCTACGCGGGCGGTTTGTTGCAGCTCGCGGGTACGTGGGGCCTCTATTGGTCGTCAGTTACGAATACGTCTTACTCTGGCGGCGCGTACAGTCTGAGCTTCAATAACAGCGATTTGACCGTGGGTAACGACTCTAAGCAGTACGGTCGTAGCGTGCGTTGTGTCCGCTAAATATTAATACTTTGGTTCTTTGATTTCTTTGATTCTTACCCGAGGGGGTCACAGACCCCTTTTTGATAGCCTGCCGGGGTAAAGTCATAAGGAATAGTGTGCGGGTTTCGTTTCTCTCAGACCGCGGTGGGCCGGCGCTGGCGCCGGCCTCATCGGCGTGGAGGTCGAGGGCGTGATGATGGTCTGGCGCGAGGCGTGAAACAGGCGGGGCGGCTACTTGGGCTACACACCCAACGTGCCTTTAGCGTGAAGGAGCCACGGGCCGAGCCTGCGGAGGCAAAGCGGGGAAGTGACGCGCTTCACTGCCGCCACTTAGTCACTACCTATAACTACTTGGCGGGGTTACGGGCCTCCGCGGGGGGAGGCTCGGCCCGTTGCGGCTCGTACCTCGCCGCCCTGCCGGGCGAAAAACTGCGGGGCGGTAGCCATGCGGTGCAAAAGCTTTCCGAAACAAAAAACTACCTAACCCCAAAACTCTGCCGCCCAACCAATAATGCCCCTCTAATTCCGTGGAGTTTCTCGCTGTCGGTGGCCGTCGCACAGATTCGTCCGGTACGTTGTACTACTCGGGTACGGGCGGGGACTATTGGTCATCAGTTGCGTATGATTCTAACTGCGCGTACAGGCTGTACTTCAACAGCAGCGGTTTGGGCGTGGTTGCTCCGGGTAAGCGTAACGGTTATAGCGTGCGTTGTGTCCGCTAAATATTAATACTTTGGTTCTTTGATTTCTTTGATTCTTTCCCGAGGGTTTGCGTAAGTGGTGGGCCGGCGCTGGCGCCGGCCTCAGCGGGGAGGAGGTTGATGGCGTGCTGATGGTCTGGCGTGGTGAGTGACAAAGACGTGCGGCACCTTGGGTTGGCCGGTACGTGCCTTTAGCGTGAAGGAGCCACGGGCCGAGCCTGCGGAGGCAAGGCGTGAAAGGAATGCACATAACCGCCGTAGCTTAGTCACTGCCTATAATTACTGAACGGTGTTACGGGCCTCCGCGGGGGGAGGGTCGGCCCGTTGCGGCTCGTACCTCGCCGCCCTGCCGGGGCGAAAGCCTGCCGGTGCAAAGCTTGTGGTTGCGGGCGCTTTGGCTGTTGTTTTTGGCAAGGCTTTGTAGCTTACGGTTTGGCTTTGTGCCTGTGCTGGCGGGACGGTTAGATGTGCGGGGCTTTGAGGCTTGCGCTTTGGTTGGTTTGGGCGCGCATCTAACACCCCTTTAGCGTGAAGGAGCCACGGGCCGAGCCTGCGGGGGCAAAGCAGGGAAGTGATGCGCATCACCACCTCCCCTTAGCCGCTGCCTATAATTGCGTGACGGTGTTACGGGCCTCCGCGGGGGGAGGGTCGGCCCGTTGCGGCTCGTGCCTCGCCGCCCTGCCGGGTCAAAACTTGCGACACTAAACCATGCAGGGCAAATAATGTCTGCGCAAGCCTGCCGGCACAAAAACAGCCGGGTTAAATGAAAGTATGCGGTTTCGTTTCACTCAGACCGCCCTGCCTCGCCGTCCTGCCGGTGCGGAAGCCATGCGGCGCAAAAAAACTGCCGACACAAAAGCCTGTCCGCACAAAGCCATGCCGAGCGAAAGTTTGCGGAAACCATCAGGACATGAATGGTTACCGTCTGCCTACTAACACAGAGTTTCAGAGTCTGATAGATAATTGCACACGCACAAACGGCGGTGGCTGGTCTTCTTCTGATTACGGATATATTACTTTGACGTTAAAGACAGACTCGTCTAAGAAATTGGTGTTTCCCGCTGTCGGTTTCCGCAACAGCGCGAGTGGTTCGTTGGGCAGCGCGGGTGCGTACGGAGGCTATTGGTCGTCAGTTGCGAATGGTTCTAACCTCGCGTACTACCTGTACTTCAATAGCGGTAGTGTGGCTCCGCAGGGTAACTACAGTAAGCGTGACGGTTTTAGCGTGCGTTGTGTCCGCCAATGATTAATTCTTTGGTTCTTTGATTTCTTTGATTCTTACCCGAGGGGCGGCCTCAGAGGTAAGGCTCCAGTCGTATGCCGTTGTCGTCGAGGATGGCATAGGTGGGTTCGGTAATCCATTGTCCGAGTATGGTTAGTTGACGGTTGTTGTCAAGGGGGTATATGACAGGAGTGTGGAGGTGTCCGAATATGAATAGGTCGGGAGATGGGGTTTGGGTGTTCATCGTCTTGCGGGCATATCTTACTACAGGCTCTTTTTCTTCGCGGAAAGTGTGGCTGATAGAACGGGAGCGGCGGTTGGAGTGGCTCCAGCTTTGTCCGAAGAGCATTGCTGCATCGGGGTGGATTATTCGCGAGAATATGTTGTATGCCGTGCGGTTGTTGAACAGGGCGTTTAAGAAGCGTTGTGAGGAGGGGATGCCGTCGATGTCGAGGCGATGGCCGTGTCCCATCATCACATTACGGCCTGACAGATTGGTGTTAAAGAGTTCTTTGTGCACTGTCATGCCTGTTTCGTCGGCAAGGTAACCAAAGGTCCATGTGTCGTGATTGCCTGTGAAGAAGTGTATGTCAAGACCGCTGTCGCACATGTCGGCGAGACGGCCGAGCGTGCGCACAAAGCCCTGCGGGGCCACCCTGCGGTATTCGAACCAGAAATCGAATATGTCACCCAGAAGATAGAGCGCTCCGCCGAAGGTGTCGAGCTCAGATGCGACCATGTCGAGCCAACGGCAGAAGAGCTGTTGGCGGGAGCGGCTGTCGTGGCCGGGTATGTCGAGGCCTAAGTGTACGTCAGAGGCGAAGAAGTATTTCATCGAACGGTTATAGCAGCTCTTCTATTTTTGCACACAACTCATCTCCCCACAGGTTTTTGCCGGCTATGTCGCCCTTTTGGGTGAGGATATAGTTAAACGGTATGGAGGTGACATTATAAGAGCCGACGGCAGGCGAAGCGGCTCCTTTAAAGTCGCAGACGCTGATCCATGGCAGCTTTTGGGCGGTGATGGCGCCGACCCATGTCGACTTGTCGGTGTCAAGGGATATTTGGTATATCTCAAGGCCGCGTTTGGCATATGTGTCGTACACCTGTTTTAGTTCGCCGTTCATTATGGTGCTTCCTTGGGTGGCGGCGCTCCAGAAAGAGAGCAGTACCACTTTGCCTCTCAGGTCGGAGAGCTTGTGCGGCGTTCCGAACATGTCGTTCATGTGCAGGTCGGGCGATGAGACGCTTTCGCCGGCGAGAGAGGCCGATATTTTTCCTGCCAGGTTGGTTCGGTTCTCAAAGCGTTCGACATCTTTTTTGAGTGAGGCTACCATGACAGAGGCAGGGTACAGGGGCGAGAGCGAGTCGGCCACCATTTTGTAGTATCTGTAGTCGTTTTTCTCGCCAAACACCTGCGAGCCGTTGGGCATGGGCGTATACAGAGCCATTATGGAGGCGAGGGAGTGACAGTTGTCGACAAGGAAGCGTATGGCATAACGCTTGTGGTCGATATATTTCTGAGCTATCTTACGGTAGAGATCGCTCTTGGCGGCGGGCTTGTCTTCGCGGTTGTAGAGCGAGTAAAGCGAGTCGAGCGATATGTGTGTGGACATGATGTGTCGGTTGAGGTCGGCGACAAGCTCGGAGTCGTGAGAGCCGCTGACTGTGTAGCTGTTGCCTATGTTATGCAGTGCCGAGACCTCCACCTTTTCGCCGGGAGAGACAAGCAATGTAATGAAACTGTTACACATGCGCACACGCAGAAGCACAGGCTCCTTTTTGGTGAACTTATATTTGAACGACCATTGACCGTTGCTTGAGCAGATGGTCGAATCAATGACGTTGCGTGAGGACATGACTTGCTCCAGATAGACGGTTTTACCTGCCGAGCCTGCAAATGTGCCGTCTATGCGGGCGCTACTGCTGCCGCAGGAGCTAAGTAAGAGTGCCGTTACTATGGCTAAAAAAGAGGTTGTTATCTTACGTTTCATCTCTTAGATTTTTTCCTTAAAAGCAAAGATAGATTTTTTGCTTCTAAAAAGCAAGAAAAAGAAGCGTCCGTTATTAAAAATTCTCATCTCTTGCCGAAGAATCGCTTTTGATACACCGCTCCGGTCGTCCTCACGGCCTTTGGGTGTTACCAGCACTGCGGATAATGGTTGCCTTCACTGCCGGTTATGGTTTGCTGGCACTGCCGTTTTGTATTGCTGGAACTGCCTCCGGCGGCCCTTCCGGGGGAGGGGTCTCGGACCCCGTTTTGATATTTTTGAGGAACAACTAAGCGGATAATTACGAAAGATAGGAGTAAAGGTGTTTCGACTCGGGTCTCACACCTTTACTCCTCTTTTTCGTTTTTGGCCCTTGGGCTGAGTGCCTGAATGATATTCAACATGGGCCATGACTCTCGACGGAAAAACGCGGAAGCAAAGCAGAAAACATAACAGCATGACGGCAAAGCATAACAACAGCACGACAAAGCATGGCGGGCAGTACAGCCGCAACCACAAGCACAGCGGAGAGCGATCCGGGGCCTGCGGAGGGCATAGCATGAAAGTCATGAGCATCATCACCGCCCCTAATTCACTGTCATACATATTGCTGTACGGGGTTGCGGCCCTCCGTTGGGCGGAGGCTCCGGGCCGCTCGGGCTTCGTACCTCAGCCTGGACACAAGGAATTTTTGCTTACGGCATACTTCGTAATGCCGGTTATAAGGCATAGTGTGCGGTGTTCGTTATACTCAGACCGCGCGGTGGTTTGCCTTAAATGCTATAACTATTTACTGATGTTTTCATTATTTGTGCTCTCATTCCTTTTGCGTTTATTTCTTTGCTGGGGTGGGCCGGCGCTGGCGCCGGCCGCATGGGGAGAGTGTAAGAGTCGTGATGAAATTGGGCCGTGAAGCATGAAACAGGCTGGGCGCTTTGGCTGTTGCTTTTGGCAATGCTTTGTAGTTTGTTGTTTGGCTTTGTCCCTGTGCTGGCGGGGCGCTTTGGCTGCTGCTTTGTGCAAGGCTTTAGGGCTGGTGCTTTGGCTTGATCTTGGTGTCTATGCAGGCGTGGCGGCTGTTCGGGCTGCGCACTTAACATCCCTTTAGCGTGAACCAGCCACGGGCCGAGCCTGCGGAGGCAAGCGTGAAAGTGACGTGCATCACTGCCGTCCTTTAGTCACTGCGCTATAATTGCTTGGCGGTGCAACGTGCCTCCGCGGGGGGCGGCGAGGCCCGTTGCGGCTCGTACCTCGCCGCCCTGCCGGTGCGAAACTAAAAGATTGCGAATATGATAGAATGTGGCTGTTTCGTTTCTCTATATACCGTAGTTGGGCCGACCGCAGGTCGGCCTCATCGGCGTGGAGGTCGAGGGAGTGATGAGGTGCGCGCGTGGTGTATGGAAAAGACGGGCGACACTTTGGGTTGGTCGGTACGTGCCTTTGGCGTGGAGGAGCTTCGGGCCGAGCCTGCGGAGGGCACAGCATGAAAGTGATGCGCATCACTGCCGCCCCTTAGTCTCTGTCTGTAATAGCTTGGCGGGGTTACGGGCCTCCGCGGGGGGAGGCGAGGCCCGTTGCGGCCTCGTTCCTCGGCCGCCCTGCCGGTGCGGAAAGCCTGCCGGTGCAATAGCCTGCCGGGTACAAAAAACTGCGGGTGCAAAAGCTGCCGGGCCAAAAACTGCCAGCACAACCATCTGACGGTTCCAAAGCCTGCCGGAGCAAAAACTTGCGACACTAAACCATGCGGTGCGAAATAATGTCTGCGCAAGCCTACCGGTGCAGAAACCTGTCAGCATAAAACCCTGCTGGGCAAACCCATGAATTGCAAAAGCCTGTCGTAACAAAAACCACGCTCAGGTCAAACAGGCCTCTGGCGGCGCTACTTTCGCCACCAAGTTGCCGTCACAGTGCAGCGGTGTGCGCGCAGAGTCACACGGTAAGTTCTATCAGTGGGGCATCAATGTGGCGTGGAACAGCACAGGGTCGTCTGCCGCGGGCGCTACCCCCAGCGGGTCGTGGAACACATCCTATTATCCCAGCAACTGGAATACCCACCCATGCCCCGATGGTTACCGTCTGCCTACTAACACAGAGTTTCAGAATCTCATAAACAGCAGTACCGTCAGTCGCGGCGGTGGGTGGAGTTCATCCGATTATGGATATATCAAGTTCACCTCCGGCTCTAATTCCGTGGAGTTTCCCGCTGTCGGTGGCCGCTACACAGATTCGTCCGGTACGTTGACCAACGCGGGTACGAACGGCTTCTATTGGTCGTCAGTTACGTACGCGTCTAGTACTGACACCGCGTACTACCTGTGGTTCTACAGTAGTAATTTGAACGTGAGCAGCGTCAATAAGCGGGGCGGTCATAGCGTGCGTTGTGTCCGCTAAATATTAATACTTTGGTTCTTTGATTTCTTTGATTCTTCCCCGAGGGCTTGCCTAAGCGGCAGGGTAGGATGCGGAGGTGCCAAAATGCAACAAGGTCTTGCGTCTACATTGCGCAAGACCTTGTTATGTAGTATTTTGGTGGTGTCTATTGTTTGTCTGGCAGCGATGTTTTTGTTTGTTCTGTGGTGGCGGGTTGGTCTGCGGTCTGCTCTGTGACGGGTTCTGTCTTGGGGTTTTTGAACGCGATGAGTATCACAAGGTCGGTGACGCCGTAGAAGATGGAGACGAAGCCGAAGAATATGAACAGAGAGGTGCGTACGGCAAACGGGTTGAAGCAGATGAATACTCCGCAGAGTATTACCAGCACGGGGATCATCATGAGCCATTTGCTCAGGTTGTTGCTTCGGCGTACGGCGAATATCATGAGGAATTGGCCTAACCCAAGCAGTATGAGCATGGCTCCGAGTATGAACATGGTCATGTCGAGCATGAAGCGGTACTTCACCAGCATAATGATGCCGGCGATGATTGACACAAGGGCCGTGAAGGGGATGGATGAGACGACGCGTCGCTGTGAGCGGTTATCGTCGCTCTTCTGACGGAAGTAGCCGACCGAGGCGATGATGCCTCCGAAGATGAATATCACTCCTATGAGCTGAAAGAGTCTCTCTTGTATGAATATAGGGAATGAGGCGGCAGACAGTCCTATGAGTATTGCAAGAATGCCGCGTCCGTAGACACTCACGCGTGACCTTATTTTCAGCTTTTTGCTTTTTTCCTGTATTGTTGACATTTTGGTCTCTGTTTTTGTTTGTTTGGTCTCTCAAAATATGTGCCAAGAGCATCTGTTGCCTGCTTATATGTGTATGGCCTCCTGGTGGGCAGCGCCTGCCGCCTCCATGACAGCCTCGGCAAGGGTGGGGTGGGGGTGGACCGTTGACAATATTTGTTTGGCGGTTGCGCCCAGACGCATGGCCAGGGTTGGCTCCATGAGCATTTCGGTGACGGTGGCCCCGATGAAGTGGGCCCCTATTAGTTTGTCGCTGGCTTTGTCGAAGATGAGCTTTACGAAGCCGTCCTTGTCGCCCATTGCGGTGGCTTTGCCCGAGGCGGTGTAGGGGAATTTGCCGATGCGCGTCTCGATGCCTTGGGCGACAGCGTCACGCTCGCGCATGCCTACGGAGGCAATCTCGGGAGAGGTGTATATACATGCGGGGATGACGTTGTAGTCGACAGGCTCGGGGTTTAGTCCGCAGATGGCCTCTACGCAGCATACGGCCTCGGCAGAGGCTACATGGGCAAGGGCGGGGGTGGGTATGATGTCGCCGATGGCATATATGCCCGGGGCATCGGTGCGGTAATATTTGTCGACCTTGATTTTGCCTCGTTCGGTGGTGAGACCTACGTTTTCAAGCCCTATGTTTTCGGTGTTGGGGGTGACGCCGGCAGCGCTGAGCACCTTTCCGGCCTCGATGGTCTGAGTGCCTTTGGCCATAGAGACGGTGACGAGGCAGCCGTTGGTGTTGCTCTCGACCTTTTCGACGGTGGCGCCGGTGAGGAACGGCAGACGCTTCTTGCGGAACGAGCGTTCGAGGTATTTGCTGACCTCTTCATCTTCGGTGGGCACAAGTGTTGGCATATATTCGACAACTGTGACCTTGCAGCCCATGGTGTGGTAGAAGTCGGCGAGTTCTGACCCTATGGCGCCTGAGCCTATGACCACCATGCTGCTTGGCATGTGGCTGAGGGTGAGGGCTTCGCGGTAAGATATGACCTTGTCGCCGTCGATAGGTATGGTCGGAAGTTGACGAGGACGAGACCCTGTGGCCAGTATTATGTGTTCGGCCTGTATGGTGTCGGTTGTGCCGTCGGGGTGTGATATCTCTATGACGCCCTGACCTTTGAGCCTGCCCTCTCCCTGTATGGTCTCGACCTTGTTTTTGCTGAGCAGGAATTGCACCCCCTTGCTCATGGTGGCAGACACGTCGCGGCTGCGTTGCACCACCTTGGCGAAGTCGGCTGTGACGCTGCCGTTGATGTCGATGCCGAACTGGGCGGCCCCGGCGATGTTCTCGTAAAGGTGGGCCGAGCGCAGAAGTGCCTTGGTGGGTATGCAGCCCCAGTTGAGACATACGCCGCCAAGCTCGGCGCGCTCTATGATGACGGTGCGTTTGCCTAACTGTGAGGCTCTTATGGCGGCAACATATCCGCCGGGACCGCTGCCTATGATTGCGAGGTCGAATTTATTCATTGTCAGTGTCGTTTTTGAGTGTTTGTATTGCTTGTTTGTCTTGACTATACTAAGGGAGTCTTGTTAATAATTGATGTTGCGCAGCTGTTTGCTGGACCGTGGGTTGTATTTGGGGTTGAACTCGAAGCGGGGTTTGGAGGGCGACTCTTTCTTGGCTCCTTTGGAGTATATCATGCCGTTATTGAAGTAATAGCCGCGGTGACCGTTGTTCTTGACCGGCAGGTGGAAGTACTCGACATCGAAGGTGACGTACATGCGTCTGGTAGAGCGTGCGCCGAGCGAGTTGAGCATGTCGCTCTCGTCTGACCGGTAGAGCACGTGCCAGGGCGAATCTTTGCTAAGGCCGGTGCCCGAGGATGTGATGGCCGACTTGACCATGTTGAGCTTGCGTGAGTACTGCCCGGCTCGCTCCAGATCGCCTTTCATTTGCGATATATAGGTCATGAGGTTGAGGTATGACATGTTGAACGGCTCGTCTTCGAGGGCGCCGCAGAGCTGTCTTTCCAGGCTTGCGTAAAGTTCGGGCGAGATGCCGCGGGGGTCTATGTTTTGCTGAAGCGTCAGGGCGATGCTGTCGGCGTAGGGTGTCTGCTCTAACGGTTTGTATCGGTCGTCGAAGACAAAGCCGTAGTAGAGGTGGCGGTAATCGTCGAGGTTGAGGGTGGAGTCGCCCTCTATATACCGTTTGAACAGGTGGGGATAGTAATATTTAGACGACAGATTGAGGGTGCCCGCCTCGATGCGCTTATAGTCAGGAGGGGCGGGCACGGATGTCTCTTGAGAGAACACCGTAAAGGCGACTGTCGACAGCAGTATGGCAAGGTAGATTCTATATGCCATATCGGTCAATGAGTTGTGACAGTAGGGTGCTTGTCTTTTCGCTGGCGGGGCAGAGGGGCTGGCGCAGTGTGTTTTTTATGATGCCTTTATGTGTCAGGGCCGACTTGATGCCTGCGGGATTGCCGTCGGCGAAGAGTAATTCGGTGACTTCTAATAGTTTGTAGAACTCTTCACGGGCTGTCTTGAAGTCGCCGTCGAGGGCTGAGTGGGTCATGCGGCTGAATGTGCGGGGAAAGGCATTGGCCGATACCGATATTGTGCCGGAGCCGCCCTGTGATATCATCTGTATGGTCAGGTTGTCGTCACCCGATATGACGGCGAAGTGGTCGGGTTTGTCTTTTATGATGTGTGCGGCTTGCGACAGGTTGCCAGAGGCCTCCTTGACGCCTATGATGTTGGGGTATGCGTGGGCCAGTCGAAGGGTCGTGTCGGCGCTCATGTTGCTGCCGGTACGGCCGGGTACGTTATAGACGATAAGTGGCAGGGGCGAGGTCTCGGCAAGGGCGGCGAAGTGACTGAAGATGCCTTCTTGGCTCGGTTTGTTATAGTAGGGAGAGACCGACAGAAGCGCGTCGACGCCATCGAGGTTGAGGCGGTCGAATGCCTCTATGAGGGCGCGCGTGTTGTTGCCGCCGTGTCCATAGACGATGGGGGTGCGGCCAGCAACGCAACTGACGCAGAATCGTACTATTTCAGCTCGCTCCGATTCGCTGAGGGTGGCACTCTCGCCCGTGGTGCCAAGAACCACAACATAGTCGACACCACCGTTTATGGTATGCTCGATTAACCGCTCTAATGACTTATAGTCGACGGAATAGTCTGTATTGAAAGGGGTTACCAAGGCAACGCCGGCACCGCTGAACTTATGTTTCATGTTGTTGTGAAGTTTAATTTTCGTGCAATATACGAAAAAATTGTGAATATGATAGCTGCCCTGTCGCTTGGCGACCTCGCATTTACTCCAACACGGCTATTTCCCGCACTGCATGCACTGTCGTTTATGGCTTGCCTTCACTGCCGGTGATGGTTTACTGGCACTGCGGATAATGGTTTGCTGGCACTGCCGTTATTTTGCTGGCACTGCCTCCGGCGGCCCTTCCGGGGGAGGGGTCACGGACCCCGTTTTGATATTTTTGAGGAACAACTAAGGCGGAAGTACGAAAATATGGAATAAAGGTGTTTCGACATACGTCTCACACCTTTATTCCATATTTTCGTTTTTGGCCCTTGGGTTGAGTGCCTGGAAGAATCTCAACATGGGCCATGACTCTCGACGGAAAGGGTGCGGAAACAAAGCAGCAAAGCATAACAGTAGGGCGGCAACCATAAGCAGCAGCGTAGCAAAGCATTACGGGCGGTACGGAAGCATAGCAGCACAGCCGCAACCACCGGCACAGCGGAGAGCGGCGCGGGGCCTGCGGAGGGCACAGCATGAAACCGATGAGCATCACTGCCGTGACTTATTCACTGTCATATATATTGCTGTGCGGGGCTGCGGCCTTCCGTTGGGGGAGGCTCCGGGCCGCTCGGGCTTCGTTCCTCAGCCCGGCACAAGGAATTTTGGCTTACGGCATACTTCGTAATGCCGGGCATGCAGCAAGCATAACATTAGTGCAGCAATCATAAGCAGTACAGCTACAACCACCGACACAACGGAGAGCGGAACGGAGCCTGCGGAGGGCACAGCAAGAAAGTCATGTGCATCATCACCGTTCATAATTCACTGTCATATATATAGCTGTGCGGGGCTGCGGCCCTCCGTGGGCGGAGGCTCCGGGCCGCTCGGGCTTCGTTCCTCAGCCTGGTCATAAGGAATTTTGGCTTACGGCATACTTCGTTATGCCGGTGATAAGGAATAGTGTGCGGTTTCGTTTCACTCAGACCGCGGTGGGCCGGCGCCAGCGCCGGCCGCACTGGGTGAGTGTAGGGGGCGTGATGAAATTGGGCCGTGAGGTGTGAAATAGGCGGGGCGGCTGTTTGGGCTGCGCCCCTAACGCCCCTTTGGCGTGGAGGAGCCACGGGCCGAGCCTGCGGAGGCAAAGCGGGTAAGCGACGCACATAAACGCCGTGACTCAGTCACCGCCTACAATAGCGTGACGATGTTACGGGCCTCCGCGGGGGGAGGGTCGGCCCGTTGCGGCTCGTACCCGCCGCCCTGCCGGGGTAAAAGCCATTCGGTGCAAAATAATGTTTGCACAAAATCTGCCGGCACAAAACCACTGCCGGGCAAAACCATGAGTTGCAAACCTCTGTCTAAACAAAAACCACGCGCCTACCAAACAGGCCTCCGGCGGCGCTACCTTCGCCACCAAGTTGCCCTCTGAGTGCAATGGTACACGCGCGGAGTCACACGGCAAATTCTACCAATGGGGCATCAATGTGGCGTGGAACACCACGGGGTCATCGGCATCAGGTGCCACCCCCAGCGGGTCGTGGAACACCTCCTCCTATCCTACCAACTGGAATACTCACCCTTGCCCTGACGGTTACCGTCTGCCAACCAACACGGAGTTTCAGAGTCTGATAGATAATTGCACACGCACAAACGGCGGAGGATGGTCTTCTTCTGATTACGGATATATTACCTTGACGTTAA
>JAIECQ010000078.1 GCA_029068395.1 Rikenellaceae bacterium | reverse complement strand
ATAGTGTGCGGTTTCGTTTCACTCAGACCGCGCGGAGGGTTGCCTTAATTGCTATAGCTATTTACTGCTGTTTTCATTCCTTGTGCTTCATTCCCTTGGTGGTTGTGGGCCGACCTGCGGTCGGCCTCATCGTCGTGGAGGTCGAGGGCGTGATGATGGTCTGGCGTGGTGAGAGGCAAAGACGTGCGGCACCTTGGGTTGGCCGGTACGTGCCTTTAGCGTGAAGGAGCCACGGGCCGAGCCTGCGGGGGCAAAGCGGGGAAGTGACGCGCATCACTACCGCCCCTTAGGCACTGCCTACAATTGCGTGGCGGTATTACGGACCTCCGCGGGGGGGGGCGGCCCGTTGCGGCTCGTGCCTCGCCGCCCTGCCTGGGTGGAAGCCTGCCGGCACCAGCGCCGGCCGCACTGGGTGAGTGTCAGGGTGTGATGAAATTAGGCCGTGAGGCGTGAAACAGGCGAGGCGGCTGGCTGGGATGGCGCTTTGGCTTTGTACCTGTGCTGGCGGGGCAGCTTGTTTGGGTTGCGCACCTAACGCCCCTTTAGCGTGGAGGAGCTACGGGCCGAGCCTGCGGGGGCAAGCCGTGAAAGTGACGCGTATAACCGCCGTGACTTAGTCACCGCACTATAATTACTTGGCGGGTTTACGGGCCTCCGCGGGGGGAGGGTCGGCCCGTTGCGGCTCGTGCCTCGCCGCCCTGCCGGAGCAGAAGCCTGTCGGAGCAAAAAACGCACAAAAGCAACTTGGTTAAATAAAAGTATGTGGTTCCGTTTCACTCAGACCGCGTCTGCCTCGCCGCCCTGCGGGCACAAAAGCCTGATGGGCAAAACCATGAGTTACAAATCCTAACGAAACGACCACGCGCCTGCCAAACAGGCCTCTGGCGGCGCTACCTTCGCCACCAAACTGCCGTCACAATGCAGCGGTGTGCGTGCAGAGTCACACGGCAAGTTCTACCAGTGGGGCATCAATGTGGCGTGGAATACCACAGGATCGTCGGCTTCCGGTGCCACTCCGAGCGGCTCTTGGAACACGTCGACTTATCCTGCTGATTGGAATACCCACCCGTGCCCGGAGGGTTACCGTCTGCCTACAAACACAGAGTTCCAGAATCTCATAAACAGCAGTACCGTAAGTCGCGGCGGTGGGTGGAGTTCATCCGATTATGGATATATCAAGTTCACCTCCGGCTCTAATTCCGTGGAGTTTCCCGCTGTCGGTTACCGCCCCACGTCCGGTTCGTTGAACACTCCGGGTTACGAGGGCGACTATTGGTCGTCAGTTGCGCGCAGTTCTGGCAACGCGTACTACCTGTACTTCAGTAGCGGTGGTTTGAGCATGCGCAGCAGCAATAAGCAGTACGGTTTTAGCGTGCGTTGTGTCCGCTAAATATTAATACTTTGGTTCTTTGATTTCTTTGATTCTTCCCCGAGGGCTTGCGTAAGCGGCAGAGATGCGTCAGGATGGGCGGCTGAGTCGACAGGGCTGTGACATAAAAGCTTCTTACTGCTTCAAATTGGCAAAAAACAAATGCGCCCGCATTGCGGGCGCATTAATATGATTGCGTATGTCAATGCGTTACGCTTTCATAAGACCAGAGAAGCCCATGAATGCCATTGCGAGTATGCCGGCTGTCAGCAATGCCACGGGTATGCCTTTCATTGCTTTGGGTACATCGGCCAGTTCGAGACGTTCGCGCAGCCCTGCGAAAAGCACCAGCGCAAGGGTGAAGCCAATGGCTGTCGACACGGCAAAGGTGAACGACTGCAACAGGTTATACTCTTTCTGTACCAGCAATATAGCCACGCCAAGCACGGCGCAGTTGGTTGTGATAAGGGGCAGGAATATACCGAGTGCCTGATAGAGCGAGGGACTCATCTTTTTGAGTATAATCTCGACCATCTGCACAAGGGCTGCAATGACGAGTATGAAAGCTATTGTCTGCAAGAAACCTATGTTCAGCGGTTCGAGCACATAATATTGCAGCAGATATACCACCAGTGACGATATTGCCATCACGAAGGTCACCGCCGCACCCATGCCTAACGATGTGCCCACCTTTGTCGACACTCCGAGAAAGGGGCATATTCCGAGGAACTGCGCCAGCACGATATTGTTTACAAATATCGAGACTATTATTATTGAGAAGTATTCCATATCGAACTATCTGATTTTAGCGGTCGCTTTATTGAACAATACCATGATATAACACAAGGCGATGAATGCGCCCGGAGCCAACACGAATATAATCATGCCGTATGGCTGTAACGCCTCTATCTTGTAACCGAATACCGATGCGCTGCCGAAAAACTCACGCACAGTGCCTAAAAGCGTCAGAGACAGGGTGAAGCCCAGTCCTATGCCGGCACCGTCGAGCGCTGATTTGAATACGCTGTTCTTGGATGCGAAAGCCTCGGCGCGTCCCAATATTATGCAGTTGACCACAATAAGGGGAATGAATACGCCCAATGTGGCATATATGGCAGGCACATAGGCCTCCATGAACAGCTGCAACAGAGTCACGAGTGTGGCAATGATGACGATAAAGGCAGGGATGCGCACCTTGTCGGGTATCACGTTCTTGACCAATGATATGGCTATGTTTGACAATACCAGCACGAACATCGTGGCCAGTCCCATGCTCATGCCGTTTATCGACGATGTGGTGGTACCTAAGGTCGGACACATGCCGAGCAACAGGGCGAAGGTGGGGTTCTCTTTGACGAAACCTTTGGTAAATATCTGAAAGTTAGTCATTTGTTAGTCCTCCATGTATGCTTGCAACTGTTCGTATGCTCTCTTTACCGCATCGGTGAATGCTGTAGACGATATGGTCGATGCCGTTATGGCGTCGACATCGCCCTCGCCGTTCTTTTTGATGCCCAGGCGGAAAGTGTCGGGATGTTTGCCGTCGAACTGCTTTGAGAAGTCAGACTTGCTTTTGTCTATCTTGTCGCCAAGACCGGGGGTCTCAGAGTGCGATATGACCGATGTGCCGCAGATGGTGCCGTCGGGCTTGAAGCCCACCATAAGCCTTATTTTGCCTCCGAATCCCTTGTTTGAGAAGGTCTCTATGGCATATCCTACCGTGGCGTTTTTAGTGCTGGCCTTGTATATCTTGATCTTGTCGCCGTCAATCGCCCTCTCTTCCGGTGTACTCACCGACTCAAAGGCGGGCAGCACCTCCGACAAGGCGGCCTTGGTCTTGGCGGCCTTGGCCTCTTCTATAGGGTCTTTGGTCATATCGTACACCCAGCCTATGGCGGCAGCGCATACCAAGGATATCAGCAACAATACCGACACCATATTTTTCAATGACGATTTCATATATTATGCTTTTTTAGTTACAACCTTGCCGAAGCGTTTGGGATGCGAATATTTGTTGATAAGGGGCACCGTGGCGTTCATTATCAGAATGGCGAACGAGACACCCTCGGGATATGCTCCCCATGTGCGTATCAGTATGGTTATCACGCCTATGCCTATGCCGTAAAAGAGCATGCCGCCCTTGGTCATGGGTGAGGTGACATAGTCGGTGGCCATGAATATGGCTCCCAACAATGCTCCGCCCGTGAGCACGTGAAACAGAGGGTCGGCAAAGTGACTGGGGTCGACAAGCCACAGTATGCCACTGAAGACAACCATGGTGCCAATGACGTAAACGGGTATGTGCCACGTGATTACCCTTCTGATGAGCAGGTATATGAATCCGAATATGAGGGCCAGTGCCGCCACTTCGCCCAACGAGCCGGGCATGTTGCCCACGAGCATGTCAGAGTATGAGAAGTGGGTCATAAGGTCGGCGATGTTCTCGTGGTTTTTGGCTGCCGCCTTGACAATGGCCAGGGGGGTTGCTCCTGAGGTGGCGTCGAGCGACGAGGGGGCTGCGAAGGTGGCCATCTGCATGGGGAACGATATCAGCAGGAAGACGCGGCCGACCAACGCAGGGTTGAAGGGGTTGCGTCCGAGACCGCCGAACGACATCTTGCCGACACCGATAGAGACAACCGCGCCTATGACGACAATCCACCAGGGGATGGTCGGGGGGAGGTTGAAGGCCAGCAGAAAGCCGGTGAGTGCCGCCGAATAATCGCTGAGAGTGCTATTGCGTCCAAGCAGAAAGCGGGTTATGACATACTCGGTAAGCAGACATGTCACGATAGATATGGCAGTGACAGTCACGGCATTAAGACCGTAAAATACCACCGACACGATAAACGCGGGTATCAGCGCGATTATCACATCCCACATAAGTCTCTGTGTAGAGTTACCCGAATGAATGTGGGGCGAGGGTGATACAATCAATTTTTTCTCCATTATATTTACTCTTTGTTTTTTCACAAATAACCGTGTCGAGGCCGGGAACATCGCATTGCCCAAGCTTTTTCGCTTATCTTGAAGACATCGTTTGAGGCAGCAGTGGTAACGTCGGGGCAGGTGTGCCTGTTACAGTCTGCATACAGGTCAAAAAGGCGATGCCGTGCCGACACTGGGGAAGTTTGACGCCGGGCAACAGATGAATGCCGGTGTCAGCTTTTTCGTGCACGCATTATCTTCATAACCTCGCCTTTGGCCAGTCTGATGTAGTCGAGCAGCGGTATGTGGGCCGGGCATGTGTATGAGCAGGAGCCGCACTCGATACAGTCGTAGGGATGCAGCTTCTCCGTCTCGGCTATCATGCCTTTCTTGGTCATGACATTTATAAGATATGGCTCCAGACCCATGGGGCATGCCGACACGCACTTGGCGCAACGTATACATGGCCCTTGCGTGCCTCGTGAGGACTCTCTGTCGTCCATGAGCAGTATGCCAGACGATCCTTTGGTCACTCCGGCGTCGAGATTGCAGGCCGCACGTCCCATCATGGGGCCGCCGCCTATCACCTTGCCCACGTTGTCGGGCATGCCTCCGCAGTAGTCAATGAGCGACCGTATGGGGGTGCCTATGCGCACAAGCAGGTTGCGGGGCGCTGACAGAGGCTTGCCCGTTACGGTGATGATGCGCTCGAAGAGGGGTTTGCGTTTGACGACCGCCTCATAGACGGCCAGTGCCGTGCCGGCGTTCTGTACCACCGCACCCGTGTCTATGGGTAGTGCTCCCGAGGGCACCTGACGGCCTGTGACAGCATCTATGAGCTGCTTTTCGCCACCCTGCGGGTACTGGACCTTAAGGGGCACGACGCTGATGGTGGCGCCGTTGTGGGCCGCAGCCTTCTGGCTCAACAGCTTGATGGCGTCGGGCTTGTTGTTCTCGATGCCTATGAAGGCCTGAGACACCTGCAAGGCTCTGCATAACAACTCCACGCCCGCGATAAGCTCATCGGGACGTTCGAGCATGACGCGATGGTCGGCCGTAAGGTAAGGCTCGCACTCGACACCGTTTATTATAAGGAACTCGGCCTTCTTGCCCGGAGGTACCGACAGCTTGACCTGCGTGGGGAAGGTGGCGCCACCCATGCCGACAATGCCTGCTGCGGCAATGGCCTCTATTATGCCTTTGGCATCGAGGTCGGGCAGCTCGGTGGCATCGCGCAAGATGTGTTCGTTCCACTGGTCGCCCTCCACCTCTATGGTGACAGAGGGTTTGCGCACACCTGAGGCGTCGGGCTGGGCGTCAACAGCCGTGACGGTGCCGCTGACCGACGAGTGTATGTTGGCCGACACGAATCCGTTTGCCGTGCCTATCAGGTCGCCTACCTTGACCTTGTCGCCCTTTGATACACATGGTTGTGCCGGTGCGCCTATGTGCTGGCTCAGAGGTATGACCACCTTTTCGGGCAGAGGCATCACCTCTATGGGGGTGCCTTTGCTCAACTTATTGTCGTGGGGGTGTATTCCGCCTATTCTGAATGTCTTTAACATACTGGTAATTATTTATCCCCCATGGTTTTGCGGGGATGGACGTGTTGGTTATTTCGTTTCGGGGGCCTCCGTTTTGGGCGCACGTGGCGGGAATCCTATCTCGTTGATGGCACCTGTGGGACACTCGGCCACGCACTTGCGGCACAGACGGCATTTCTGCGGGTCGATGTAGGCGAGGTTGTCGGCAAGGGTGATGGCCTCGAAAGGACAGGTCTTGACGCACTTGCCGCAGCCTATGCAGCCCACCGTGCATGCCTTGCGTGTTATGCCGCCCTTGTCTTTATTGACGCACGAGACAAACACGCGCCGCGACTTGGGGCCCTTTTTGCGAAGTTCTATTATCATCTTGGGGCACACCTTGACACACTTGCCGCAGGCGGTACATTTTTCGTCGTCGACAACTGGCAGGCCTGTCTGGGGGTCCATAGACAAGGCGCCGAATGCGCACACCGACACGCAGTCGCCAAAGCCTATGCAGCCGAACGAGCAACCTGTCTGCCCTGCGTAGAGCGACGAGGCCACAGCGCAGCTTGGCGCACCGTCGTAAAGGTTGGTCCTGGGACGCACCGAGCAGCTGCCTGAGCATCTCACCACGGCCACCTCGGGGTCTTTCTCTTCGGCAACGCGTCCGAGATATTCGGCAATCGACTTCATGGTATCGGCGCCGCCGACAGGGCATGCCAATCCCTCCATGGTGTCGGCCTTGACAAGAGCCGTTGCCAAACCACGGCAGCCGGGAAAGCCGCATCCGCCGCAATTGGCGCCCGGAAGTCTCTTTTCCACATCGTCTATACGGGGGTCTTCCCACACCTGAAACTTCTTGGCCACAAAGAAGAGGGCTATTGCAGCCAGGACACCCAAACTACAGAGTGTCAGTACGGTATAAATCAACGTTTCGTTCATTTACTCTCTATAATGAATTTATTTTAATGTCTATTTTTTGTGAAATTCGGCCTCTAAAGATAAACAAAATAACCAAATATATCACCACGCACCCTAAAGAAATTAGTGCCGCGACATTTTCAGGCAGCTGGCAAACGGTCGCTGCGACTAATGCTGCGAGGCATACGACGAAGGGTAAGACATAGCACATGACAATGGCTAAGACAGCCGAGTTTTTAGATATTGAGACTTTGACCCTGTCGCCGCAGGCAAAAGAGATGCCCTTGGGACGGACGGCCTCTATGATTTTGACCGCGCTGTCGAGCGAGCTTACGCACTTGCCTCTGGCGTGGCATTCCGCACATGCCGACTGTGTCAGCACCTCAACCTTTACGTGTTGTCCGTCGGCCTCTACAACAGTGCCTTCGTGTTCTATGATGTTCATTTTTACGTCGTTATGGTTTGTGTCAGTATTTGGCAATGAGTGGCATGCGCCGGTCTCGTGTGAGCGTTGTGCGTGATACCGATACGATTGGCGGCATCTGCCAACGTTTATATTCGTTGATCTTGAGCATGCGGGCCACCCACACCACTGTGTCGATAGAGGTATCGCACTCTATGGCGCACTCCATAGGCGGCATGTTTTCCTCTATCAGCCGGTATAGTATTGAGTCGAGAAGTCCGTATTCGGGCAGGGTGTCGCTGTCTTTCTGGTTTTCACGCAGTTCGGCCGACGGCGCCTTGTTTATTATAGATAAAGGTATGACTTCGCCGTTGCGGTTTATATATTCGGCAAGGTCGTAAACTTCTGTCTTATAGACGTCGCCCAGCAGCGATAGTGCTCCGTTGGTGTCGCCGTAAAGGGTGCCGTAACCCATGGCCGCCTCGCTTTTGTTGGACGTGTTGAGCACCAGTGTGTCGAACTTGTTGGCAACGGCCATGAGCAGCATGCCGCGTATGCGTGACTGCATGTTCTCTTCGGCCACAGAGAACGGCGAGTCACCGAAGATGGGGGAGAGCGTCTCTAAGGCAGAGGCATAGATGTTTTCGATAGGCAGCTCATGGCACGTTATATTTAAGTTGGCGGCCAGTTGTCGCGAATCGGTGACCGAGCCTTCGGATGAGTAGCGCGAGGGCATCGTTATGCCTGTAACGCATTGGTATCCAAGTGCGTCTACGGCGATGGCGGCCACCACGGCTGAGTCGATGCCGCCAGAGAGTCCTATGGTGGTGCGCTTGAAGCCGTTTTTGGCGAAATAATCTTTCAGCGCCATTACCAGTGCCTTATAGGTGTGGCGCGTGGTGGCGCTTTTGCCTGCCACTGGCAGAGGCTTCTTGTTTAAAGGCTTGCCGTCGAGGCCGGTGAACCCTTTCTCGGGGGTGAAGTCGACGATGGCCATGCCTTCGGTGAAGTTGCTAAGCCTCAGCATCAAGTTACCCTTTTTGTCGAAAATGGCAGAGCCGCCGTGGAATATGGTGTCGACCGAGCCTCCGGTGATGCCGCACGATATGATGGAGGTGGAGAGCTCGCGGGCCAAGTTCGCGTAACTTTCGGCGTCGTCTTCTATTATGTTGCGGGCGAAGCGTTTGGCGTTGAGGTGTATTATCAGGTCGGGACGCTCTGTCTTGCTGGCGAAGCAGCCGAGCGAAGATAGGTATTGAATGTCGTCGCCTATCGCTATCAGCATTCTTACGTCTTTGCAGACAACGATGTTGGCCGGCAGCTGCTCCTGGCCATCGCCATCACCGAACTCGGGCGAGTCGATGCCGGCGAAATAGGGCAGTTCGTCGCGGCTGACGGGCATGGCTTTGTAAAAGCGAGTGACCTCTTGACCGCCCGAGAGGACACTGACAGAGTTGAAATAATCATCCTCTTGGCGGATGGGCAGCCCCACCATAGACATGCAGTCGCTCTCCTGCTCTGATATGTCTGAGATGGCAGACTGGCAACGGTCGGTAAAATCAGGGTGTGAGGCTAAGTCGTAAAGAGGTGTGCCCGAGAGCGATAACTCGCCGAAAAGAACAAGGTCGGCACCTTTGAGTGACGCCGATGTTATATTGTCGGCAATTTTGTCGCGGTTGCCCGCAATGTCTCCGACGGTGGGGTTTATCTGACAGATTGCGATCTTCATAGACATGGCATTTTTTACAAAGATAAGCTTTTTTCACTCGTGTTGCAATTATATTCGCGGTTTTCATCAACCTCCAGCCCTCACTGCACCCGACATGGCTTGCATTCACTGCCGGATAATGGCGTGCCTTCACTGCGGATAATGGTTTGCCGGAACTGCCGTTTTGATTTACTGGCACTGCCTCCGGCGGCCCTTCCGGGGGAGGGGTCACGGACCTCGTTTTGGCCCTTGGGGTTGGTCCCTGAAAGGTATTCAACAGGGGCATGACCTCGAAGGAAAGGGTGCGGAAACAAAGCAGAAAACATAACAGCAGAGAGGCAACCATAAGGGCAGTATGGCAACCACAGGCGTGACGGAGAGCGGCGCGGAGCCTGCGGAGGGCACAGTATGAAAATGATGAGCATCACCGCTGTCACTGATTCACCGCCATACATATTAATCACCGATATGCGGCCCTCCGTTTGCGGATTTCCTGCCCATCGCGAGGTGCGGGCCGCTCGGGCTTCGTTCCTCAGCCCGGACACAAGGAATTTTTGCTTACGGCATACTTCGTTATGCCGACGATAAGGAATAGTGTGCGCGGTTTCGTTACACTCAGACCGCCCAGCCGGAGCGGGATGGGCCGGCGCTGGCGCCGGCCTCATCGTCGTGGAGGTCGATGGCGTGATGATGGTCTGGCGTTGTGGGTGACAAAGACGTGCGGCACCTTGGGTTGGCCGGTACGTGCCTTTAGCATGAAGGAGCCACGGGCCGAGCCTGCGGAGGCAAGCAGGGAAGTGACGCGCTTCACCGCCGTGACTTAGTCACTGCCTACAATTACGTGACAGGATTACGGGCCTCCGCGGGGGGAGGGTCGGCCCGTTGCGGCTCGTACCTCGCCGCCCTGCCGGTGCGGAAGCCTGCCGGCGCAAAAGCCATGCGGTGCAAAAGCT
>JAIECQ010000077.1 GCA_029068395.1 Rikenellaceae bacterium | reverse complement strand
TTGGTTTGGCTTTGTACTTGTGTAGGCGAGGCTTTGGGGCTTGTGCTTTGATTGGTTGGCTGGTTTGGCTACTTCGGTTGCACACCTAACGTGCCTTTAGCGTGAATCAGCCACGGACCGAGCCTGCGGAGGCAAGCGGGGAAGTGACGCGCATAACCGCCGTGACTCAGTCATTGCCTATAATTACGTGACGAGATTACGGGCCTCCGCGGGGGGAGGCGAGGCCCGTTGCGGCTCGTACCTCGCCGCCCTGCCGGAGCGGAAGCCTGCCGGTGCGGAAATCATACGGCGCAAAAAACTGCCGGCACAAAAGTCTGCCAGCCAAAAACCTGCCGGGCGAAAGTTTGAGACTCCAAAATAGTCCTGACGGTTACCGTCTGCCAACCAACGCGGAGTATCAGAATCTGATTTCTAATAGCACACGCACAGACGGCGGAGGATGGTCTTCTTCTGATTACGGATATATTACCTTGACGTTAAAGACAGACTCTTCTAAGAAATTGGAGTTTCCCGCTGTCGGTTACCGCCGCACGGACGGTTCGTTGACCAGCGCGGGTGTGGGCGGCCTCTATTGGTCGTCAGTTGCGTATGATTCTAACCGCGCGTACAACCTGTACTTCACCAGCAGTAATTTGACCGTGAATTACAGCAGTAAGCGTAACGGTTTTAGCGTGCGTTGTGTCCGCCAATGATTAATTCTTTGGTTCTTTGATTTCTTTGATTCTTACCCGAGGGCTTGCATAGGAGGTGAGGAGCGGGATGGCTTGGGTTGTGTGACCGACTTATCGTATGCAGCATAATCACATCTCTCTGCCTGTCGACCGCCTCTTTTGGTCACCTCCTCAAAATGTTGTACTTTTGTGTCATGAAAAAAGTATCGTTCCACACTCTTGGTTGCAAGCTCAATTTTTCAGAGAGCTCCACTCTGGCCCGTCATTTTGTTGATGGTGGATATGAGCGCACCTCGTCGGCGGCAGAGAGCGACATCATAGTCGTCAACACCTGTTCCGTCACAGACCATGCCGACAAAAAGTGCCGCAATCTCATAAGGCGGCTCCATAGGCTCAATCCTTCGGCCCTGATAGCAGTGACGGGCTGTTATGCCCAACTTAAGTCGGAAGAGATTGCCGGTATCGAAGGTGTCGGCCTTGTTGTGGGCAATAACGGCAAAGGCTCTCTTTTCGAGCTGACCGAGCGGCTGGCCTCACACCGCGGCACTACCGAGATACACACATGCGCGGCCTCTGAGCTGACCTCGTTTTTCGCCTCTTTCTCAACGGGAGACCGCACGCGCTCGTTCCTGAAAGTGCAAGACGGATGCGATTACAGATGCTCATACTGCACCATACCGTTAGCCAGAGGAGCCTCACGTAACATTGACATAGACAGCCTTGTCGGCGAGGCCCAGGCCATCGCATCGTCGGGATGCCGCGAGATAGTGCTCACGGGTGTCAACATCGGCGATTTCGGCCGCACCACAGGTGAACGCTTCATCGACCTGTTGCGCCGCCTCGACGCCGTCAAAGGCATTGAGCGTTACCGCATATCGTCCATCGAGCCTAATCTGCTCTCAGACGACGTCATAGAGTTCACCTCATGTTCGCCAAAGTTCATGCCTCATTTCCACATACCTCTGCAATCGGGTTGCGATAAGATACTGGCACTCATGAGACGTCGCTACAACACATCCATGTTTCGCAACAAGATAGAGAAGATAAGGCGACACGTGCCCGACGCCTTCATAGGCATAGACGTCATTGTGGGCTTCCCGGGCGAAACCGATGACGATTTCGCGCAGACATACTCATTCCTTGATTCGCTGCATCCGTCGTTCCTTCACGTCTTTCCCTATTCCGAACGTGCCGACACCGATGCCATACACATGACTGGTAAGGTGTCGCCCGAAGACAAGGAGCGCAGGGCGGCACGTCTTGGCGAGCTGTCTATACGCCTTCATCGCAATTTTGCGGAACGATTTGTGGGACAAAAGGCGGTCATGCTGGTGGAGGGTACGCGCAAAGGGGGGCTGATGTTTGGATATACAGCCAATTACCTGCGGTGTGAAATACCGTACGAAAAGGGGATGATAGGCAAATTGATAGAGATAACAGTCGAAGAGATAGGCGATGACGGCACTGTTGTCAAAGCAAGGCGATAAAGTATGCGTCATGACGGTTTATACTTTGCAATCCGGATAATTGGCCTTTCAGTGGGTATGTAAGATATGTGCAGTGTAAGGCGTTCTCGCACGGCTTAATGTAAACACCTGCTTGGCTTGGATTCCC
>JAIECQ010000076.1 GCA_029068395.1 Rikenellaceae bacterium | reverse complement strand
GGGAAGAATCAAAGAAATCAAAGAACCAAAGTATTAATATTTAGCGGACACAACGCACGCTAAAACCGCCACGCTTATTGCCGTTACCCACGTACAAACTACTGCTGCCGAAGTACAGGTAGTACGCGTAGCCAGAATCATACGCAACTGACGACCAATAGTTGCCGAGCGCACCCACGCCACTGGTCAACGAACCGTCCGTGTCGCGCCAACCGACAGCGGGAAACTCCACGGAATTAGAGCCGGAGGTGAACTTGATATATCCATAATCGGATGAACTCCACCCTCCTCCGCGACTGACGGTACTGCTGTTTTTGAGACTCTGAAACTCATCTTTAGTCGGCAGACGGTAACCGTCAGGGCAAGGGTGTGTATTCCAGTTGCTGGGGTAAGTAGACGTGTTCCATGACCCGCTCGGAGTAGCACCTGAAGCCGATGACCCCGTGGTGTTCCACGCCGTGACATTATAGGCGTCAATACGTTATTTTGTTAATGTATTTGTTCAGCGCCTCGAAAAACAATTTGGGATTGTTGTGCCTGAAGTCGGTCATGAACTCTACCGATATAGGCATGTAATATAGCCGTTTGCGTATGTTTTCGGGTATCTTTTCGGGGGCAGATAATTTAACGGCGTCTTTTTCGGTTATGATTATTACGGTGTTGTCGTCACCCTTTGCCACCGCCGCCTCCATTGCGGCTATGTCCTTGTTTCTGTATGCGTAGTGGTCGGGATATATGAGTGTGTCTATCACGTTGAACCTCTCTTTGGTCTGACGCACCATGTGGGCGGGATTGGCAATGGCTGTCATCACCACGACATCATGCCCGTTTGCCAGTGGCGCACCTATGCCCTCATACAGGGGTATAGGCTCTGCCGGAGTCATTGTTGTGAAGAAGAGCGACTGAAACGGCCTTATGTCGAGGTGTTTTGACACAATGCGCATATCTATGGGCTTGGTCTGCGGCGGACACTTGGTCACTATCACCATGTGGGCGCGCTCAATAGAGCTTTTGAGGTCGCGCAGCCGTCCCGACGGCAGCAGACTGTCGCGGTATATTGGACGCGAGTAATCCATCAGCACTATGCTGACACGTGGTTTTATGTAGCGGTGTTGAAATCCGTCGTCAAGTATTATCATGTCAACCTCTGGATGGGCGTGACGTATCATCTCCACGCCCGTTACGCGGCTCTCGCATACGGCCACCGGTATGTGCGGAAACTTGAGCTTCAATAACTTGGGCTCGTCGCCTATCTCGGAAACCGTCGAACGCTCTGTCGACAACACGAAGCCCTTGGTGCGCCGCTTGTACCCGCGTGACAGCACTGCAATGTTGAAATGAGGCTCTAAGTGGCGTATTATATACTCTGTATGCGGAGTCTTGCCTGTGCCCCCCACGGTTATGTTGCCCACGCATATCACAGGTATGTCAAACTCGACGCTTTTAAGCACGCCGATATCGAAAAGCAGATGGCGTATAGATATAGCCAAGCCGTAAATCCATGATATAGGTGCTGTAAATATCTTTTTCAACATATCTGTAATCCCATAAAGGCAACATGCAGGCACCCCCGCTCAAGAGGCCCTTGCCCGTGTCGCCTCTTGTCGATGTTCTTCCGACCAAAGGTAGGATTTTTTTATGCAAATAAAAAATAAAGCGCAATAAAACACATCCCGCTTGCGATATAACCGCTCTTTGCCGCCTCTGTTTTGATACTCTCTTCCGATGTGATGCCCTTTAATGTGATGATATATAGCAATATATATTGTTACGCCGACGCCTGCGACGATATCTTCGCCAGATTGCTTTTTCATGCCTCGGTCTCTGCCGGCACAACGCCATGTGCCGCATCCGTTTGCCGTGGCTTGCGTAAAGGGGGCCTTCGGGTGGTTTTTATTTACACATATATGGTCAAAAAAAGGTCATTTTGTGGTTTGTTCAAAAAAAAAGTTTATTTTTGCTGAATATAAATAAAAAGGAGTGTTATCTTCTATCTCTATGACAATGGATAAACTGGCAGATACTGCCGTCATCGCGGCATTGCGGGGCGGCGGTCGTATCATGTCCGTATATTGCGACCCCGAGGCCGATTTTCAGATAGAGCGTAAAGCCGACAATTCGCCGCTCACCATCGCCGACCGCAAGGCCGACGAGACCATAAGAGCGCACCTTCAGCCCACCGGCATCCCCATCCTCAGCGAAGAGACTGCTGCGGCTCCATACGACGAGCGTGCGGGATGGCGGCGTCTCTGGATAGTCGACCCGCTCGACGGCACGAAAGAGTTTATCGGACGGCGTGACGATTTCACCGTCAACATAGCATTGGTTGAAGATGGTGTTCCTGTGCTCGGGGTGGTCTATCTGCCCGTGTTCAAGACACTCTATCTGGCCCTTCGCGGCAGGGGCAGTTTCCGCGTGTCGTCTCTTGAGGCTGACGCCACCCTCTCTGTCGACGACCTTGTGGCCCGTGGCGAGCGTCTGCCTCTGCCGGGAGAGCCGAGGCCCTACACCTGTGTCGCCTCTGTCTCTCACATGAACGAGCCTACGCGTCTTTTCCTCGACACTCTGCGTGAGCGTCACCCCGACCTTGTGACGGTGTCGCGCGGCAGCTCCATCAAGATATGCCTTGTCGCCGAAGGCAGTGCCGACATATATCCGCGCCTTGCCCCCACCATGGAGTGGGATACCGCCGCCGGTCATGCCGTGGCCCTCATGGCGGGACGCAATGTCGTAGAGTCCGGCAGTAAGGTCCCCCTCAGATACAACAAACCCGAGCTTACAAATCCCCAGTTTATCGTTGAATAGTTATGACGACACACTCCGTGATAGTATTGCTGGTGCTTGCGGGCATGATAGTGGTGTTGGCCAAAGATGTCATGCGTCCGGGGTTGGTGCTCTTCTCGGCTGTCGTGCTGCTCATGCTTGTGGGCGTCATAACACCCAAGGAGGCCATTGCCGGCTTCAGTAATAAAGGTATGATTACGGTGGCGGTGCTCTTTTTGGTGAGCGAGGGCGTGCGCCAGTCGGGGGCCCTCAGCACCCTGATAAGCCGAGTGCTGCCCATGACCAAGATACCGATAGCACGCATACAGATGCGTCTTTTGCCGGCGGTGGCGGCCATATCGGCCTTTCTCAACAACACGGCCGTGGTCATCATCTTCGGTCCCATTATAAAAAAGTGGAGCGAGTCTATCAACCTGCCCTCCACCAAGTTTCTCATACCCCTCTCATATGCCACCATCTTCGGCGGCGTATGCTCTCTTATAGGCACCTCTACCAACCTTGTGGTGCACGGCATGATGCTCGATGCCGGTTTTGCCGGCTTCTCAATGTTCGAGTTAGGCAAGGTGGGGCTGGTCATAACCGTTGTAGGCATCATATACATCATACTCTTCGGCAACATGCTGCTGCCCGGCGAACGCGGCAAGCGAGGCAAGCGCGAAGAGCCTGTCAAAGAGTACCTCTATAACGTGATGATACCGCATGGCAGCCGCCTTGCCGGCAGTGTTGTCACGTCGCTGTCTGTCGACAGGATACCCCAAACCGAGGTGTGCACCATCATACGCGACGGCCTTGAAATACACAGTCCCGAGGGAGAGGTGCTGCGCGAGGGCGACACCCTTATACTTGCGGGTAAGTCTCAGGCACTGAGCAACCTGCTTGCCAACGAGGGTGTCGAGCTGAGCTGCATGCTCAATGCCGACCCCGAGTTTGTGCGCCGCGCCACCAAGCAGATAGAGGCTGTCATCGGTCCCCGCTTCCCCGGTATAGGCAAGAGCCTTGGAGAGTTCGACTTCTATCGTCATTACGGTGCCGAGGTCATGTCGGTGCACCGCAACGGCGAGCGCATCTCTGAGATGTTGGGCTCGTTAGAGCTCAAAGAGGGCGACAACCTGGTGCTTCTGGCCGACGACAGCTTCATGTCTGCCTGGGGCGAGTCGCGCATCTTCTATACGGTCAACGAGCGCGGCGATTACACCCCCCGCAGCGGCAAGAAAACGCGCTGGTTCGCCCTCGGCCTGCTCATATTCATGATAACGGGCGCCACTCTGGGCGACTATGCCGACGACATATCGCAAAGCCTCACAGGCTATCCGCTCGACCACTTCTTCCCCGCCCTTAAGAACGGCACCCTCGACATGTTTTTCTTCGCTGCCATCGTTATGGTGATAATGGCGTGGACCAAGCTCTTCCCCGCACGTAAATATACCAAGTTCGTAAGCTGGGACATACTCATAGCCGTGGCCTCGGCCTTCGCCATAAGCAAGGGCATGATAAACTCGGGCTTTGCCGACATGATAGCCGCCAAGGTGATAAGCCTCTCGTCGTCGTGGGGCACATATGCGGTGCTTGCGGCCATGTTCCTTATAACCAATATCTTCACCGAGATAGTTACCAACAACGCCGCTGCTGCCCTCACCTTCCCCATCTCGCTTGCCATCTCTGAGCAGATGGGTGTCAGCCCCATGCCCTTCTTTGTGGTCATCTGCATTGCGGCCTCGTCGAGCTTCTCTACCCCCATAGGCTACCAGACCAACCTTATAGTGCAGAGCCTGGGCAACTATAAGTTCCGCGACTATATGCGCATAGGGCTGCCGCTCAACATATTGACCTTTATAATAACGGTGCTGTTGGTGCCTCTCTTCTGGAAATTTTAACCCTTGAGCCGATGAATCAAGAAAACATCTATCCTGTCGAAACACTGCCTCGCGCCGCCCGCGAGTCTCTTTTGGGGCAACGCGCCGTCATGATATGGTTTACCGGGCTGTCGGGTTCGGGCAAGAGCACACTGGCCCTGGCCTTGGAGCGCAGACTGCATGCCGAAGGACGGCTGTGCCGCGTGCTCGACGGCGACAACATACGCACGGGCATCAATAACAACCTCGGCTTCTCTCTCGACGACCGTTACGAAAACATACGGCGCATTGCCGAGGTAGGCAGGCTCTTCGTCGACACCGGCGTCATAACCATCGCCGCCTTCATAAGCCCCACCCGCCGCATGCGCGAGCTTGCCCGCGGCATCATAGGCGAGGGCGATTTCTTCGAGATCTATGTCAATACCCCGTTAGAGGTGTGCGAGGGGCGCGATGTCAAGGGTCTCTATAAAAAGGCGCGTGCCGGCCTTATCAAGGAGTTTACGGGCGTCAACTCCGATTTTGAGGTTCCCGCCAGCCCCGCACTCACCATAGACACCTCTAAGGTGAGCCTCGACGAGGGTGTCGATATCATAACGAAAGCCATAGGCGCACACATCGCCGTACGATAGAAAGCCAACATTTGCAAACAATAAAAACCCAAATATGTCAGATTACAAATTGAGCCACCTCAAAGAGCTTGAGGCTGAGTCCATCCATATCATACGAGAAGTGGCGGCCGAGTTTGAAAATCCCGTCATGCTTTACTCTATAGGCAAAGACTCGTCGGTTATGGTTCGCCTTGCCGAAAAGGCGTTCGCCCCGGGCAAGGTGCCCTTTCCGCTTATGCACATCGACTCCAAGTGGAAGTTCCGCCAGATGATAGAGTTCCGCGACACGTATGCGCGCGAGCACGGCTGGAACCTTATCGTCGAGTCTAACATGGAGGCCTTCAATGCCGGCGTCGGTCCCTTCACCCACGGCAGCAAGGTGCATACCGACCTTATGAAAACACAAGCGCTTCTGGCAGCCCTCGACAAATATAAGTTCGACGCCGCTTTCGGAGGTGCCCGCCGCGACGAAGAGAAATCGCGTGCCAAAGAGCGCATCTACTCGTTCCGCGACCGCTTCCACCAGTGGGACCCCAAAAACCAGCGTCCCGAGCTTTGGGATATCTATAACAGCAAGATACACAAGGGCGAGTCAATACGCGTGTTCCCCCTCTCCAACTGGACGGAGCTTGATATATGGCAGTATATACGCATCGAGAACATACCCATCGTGCCGCTCTATTTCGCCAAGGAGCGTCCTGTTGTCGAGGTCGACGGCAACCTCATCATGGTCGATGACGACCGCATGCCCGCCGATATGCGCGCCAGGGCACAGATGCGCACCGTCCGTTTCCGCACCCTCGGATGCTATCCCCTCACCGGCGCCATAGAGTCTCAGGCCGACACCATAGAGAAGATTGTCGAGGAGATGATGACCACCACCAAGAGCGAGCGCACCACCCGCGTCATCGACTTCGACCAGGAGGGCAGCATGGAGCAGAAAAAACGCGAGGGCTATTTCTAAAACGCCGCTTTGAAAGATATGGCGTCAATGCCTTGTAAAAGACTGTAATGCCGCCTGTGTCAATGAGTCATGCAGGCCGCATGTCCGGTTGCGGTAAGCGGCATTGCCTCACCGGGCCGATGACACCAACACACAAAAAAACAAAACCATGGAATCAAAACTCAACATAACGGAATTTCTCGACCGCGACCAGAAGAAAGACCTTCTCCGCCTGCTCACGGCCGGCTCTGTCGACGACGGCAAATCCACCCTGATAGGGCGTCTGCTGTTCGACAGCAAAAAGCTCTACGAAGACCAGCTCGACGCCCTTGAACGCGACAGCAAGCGTGTGGGCAACGCCGGCGACAACATAGACTATGCGCTGTTGCTCGACGGACTCAAAGCCGAGCGCGAGCAGGGCATCACCATAGATGTGGCCTATCGTTACTTCTCGACCAACCGACGCAAGTTCATCATCGCCGACACCCCGGGCCACGAGCAATACACCCGCAACATGATAACTGGCGGCTCCACCGCCGGCCTTGCCATCATACTTGTCGACGCCCGCAGCGGCGTCATCACCCAGACACGCCGCCACACCTATCTGGTGTCGCTGCTGGGCATCAAGCATGTGGTGCTGGCTGTCAACAAGATGGACCTTGTGGGTTACGACAAGGCTGTGTTCGACGCCATCGTCGGCGACTATATGGCTTTCGCCTCGCCGCTGGGCATCCCCGACATCACGGCCATACCCCTCTCGGCACTCAAGGGCGACAACGTGGTCGAGTCCTCTGACAACATGCCGTGGTACGAAGGCATGCCCCTGCTTAGCTTCCTTGAGACGGTGCGTGTCGACTCTGACCACAATTACACCGACCTGCGTTACCCCGTGCAGTATGTGCTGCGTCCCAACCTCGACTTCCGCGGCTTTGCCGGCAAGGTGGCCTCGGGCGTCATACGCAAGGGCGACGAGGTCATGGCCCTCCCCTCGGGCAAGCGCTCGACCGTCAAGGGCATACACGTCTACGAGGGCGAGCAAGAGGAGGCCTTCCCCCCTCAGAGCGTGATAGTGACACTCGACGACGAGATCGACGTGTCGCGCGGCGAGATGCTCGTGCATCCCGACAACCTGCCTACTGTGTCGCGCAACTTCGAGGCCATGGTCGTATGGATGGACGAAGAGCCGATGGATCCCGAAAAGAAGTTCTTCATCAAGCACACCACCAACACAACACGCGCCCACATCGACGGCATCAAATATCGCGTAGACGTCAACACCATGGAGCATGCCAAAGCCGACCGCCTCAGCCTCAATGAGATAGGTCGTGTCATCTTCACCACCGGCAAGCCCCTCTTCTTCGATGCTTACGCCAAAAACAAAAACACAGGCGCCTTCATACTCATCGACCCCATAACCAACAACACCTCGGCCGTGGGCATGATAATAGGTCCTGTAGAGCCGTCAGAGCAGCATGCAGACGCCGGCGCCGTCATATCGGTCACCGGCAGCTCGCTTAAGTCGGAAGAGACGGTGCGTCGCCTTGCCGGCAGACTCTCGCAGGAGGGCCACACCGTGATAGTGGTAGGGCAGCATATCGAGGGCGCCCACATCATCGATGCCGACAGCGGCGATGCCTTCGAGGCTATTGCAAACATAGTTGATAAACTCTGATTATGATGAGATTGAATTTCAGCACCCTGCCCACCAATCCGTTGGTCGGCGCCCGCTGGGGAGCCTTTCGCAAAGTGGTGCGTGACAAGAAGATAGATAAAAAATATAGAGGTAAATACCTGCTCACGGCCTTTGTCTGCGCCCTGCTCAACACCGGACGCCTGTTTGAGGAGCTGGCCTACCGCCTGAGGGTCAGGAAGATGCCGTTAGACGATGCCCCGCTGTTCATACTCGGCCACTGGCGCAGCGGCACCACCTTCGTGCACAACATCTTCTGTAAAGACAAGCAGTTCGGTTACACCACCACCTATCAGACGGTCTTCCCCAACGTCATGTTCTTCGGACGCCGTCTCTTCCATATGCTGGTCTCTGCCGTGATGCCCGAACGCCGTCCCACCGACAACATGGAGCTTGGTCCCGACCTCCCCCAGGAAGAGGAGTTTGCCATGTCTAACTTAGTGCCTTACTCGTTCTATCACTTCTGGTACTTCCCCCGCCACACCCGTGAATATTCCGACAAGTACCTCACCTTCCGCAACTGCCCTGAGCACGAACGTGAGATATATAAAAAAGAGTTCGTGCGCATGGTCAAGACATCGCTCCATAACACCGGAGGCAAACGCTACCTCTCTAAAAACCCTCCTCACACGGGCCACATACGCGAAATACTTGAGATGTTTCCCAATGCGCGCTTCATCTATCTGGTGCGCAACCCTTACACCGTCTTCGAGTCCACGCGCAGCTTCTTCACCAACGTGATAGAGCCCCTCAAACTGCAAGACATCACCCCGCAAGAGATTGAAGACAACATCATAAGCACATACACCGACCTCTACACACGCTATGAAGAGCAGAAGAGCCTCATACCCGAGGGCCATCTTATAGAGGTGCGCTTCGAGGACTTCGAGGCCGACCCCCTCGGCATGACCGAACGCATATACCGCGAGTTGTCGCTTGACGGCTTCGATAGTGCGCGTCCGGCCATAGAGGCGTATATCGGCGGCAAGAAGGGCTACCGCAAAAACGCATACCAATATGAGGAGCGCACCCGCCGCATAGTTGAGGAAAACTGGGGCTATGCGCTCGAACAGTGGGGATATCACCTCTGAAACATTCGTTTCTGAGACTGTTTTTTTACTATTTTTCTCTATTTGGCAGGATTTGTGTAAAGATAAAACGCAGATGTCACGAAAGGTATCCCTTTTCGTCCGTCTGCGTTTGAAAACAATAAACACAGTCTGTGAGACCAAAACAATTTTATTTATGAAAGCAAAAATCGCATTGGGAATGATGTTAGTCTCGGCCCTGCCTCTTTACGGACAGGAGAAGATGGTTCCCATCGCTTTTGGCGATATGAATCAATGGGTTGTGCGCAAAGTCAAGGAGTCGGGCATAATAGGTGGCAATACGGTGTTCTTGTATGAGGTGGGCAAGAGCGATACGCTTCTTTTCAACACACCATACGTGCCTCAGGGGTCGCCCTGGGCCACCTCTAACGTCCTTGCCAAGGTCAGCGGCGTGAGCAAGGGCAGCGTCACCGTCTTCCCCGAAAAAAGAGGCGACGGTTATTGTGCCCGTCTTGAAACACGCATCGACGGCTGCAAGGTGCTCGGCCTTTTCAGCATCACGGTATTGTCGACAGGCACCGCCTTTCTGGGTGTGCTGCCCGAACCTGTCAAAGATGCCCGCGACCCCCAGTCCAAGCTGGTGATGGGAATACCATTCACCGAAAGGCTCAAAGCCCTCGTCTTTGACTATAAGTTTGAGCAGGGACGCGACGGAGGCAAGCGCTGGAAGATAAGCGGCACAGGACGCGACAAAGAGCTTGAAGGCACCAACGCCGCCGAGGTACAGCTGCTGCTGCAAAGTCGCTGGGAGGACCCCGAAGGCAACGTCTACGCCAAACGTGTGGGCACCGCCTGGCAACAATATTCACAAGATAGCCCCGAGTGGGTCAACGGCCACCGCATGACCGTCGAGTATGGCGACATCACCGACAAGCCATTCTTTGAGCCTTATATGGGCCTCACCGTACGCGAACCTCAGTTCACCATCAACTCCAAGGGCGAACGTGTGCCCATTCAAGAGGTCGGCTGGGACGCCTCAGCCCCCATAACACACCTCATATTGCGATTCTCGTCGGGTTACGGCGGCGCATTCGTCGGATGCCCCGGCTCTAAATTCTGGATAGACAACGTAAAACTGGTCTATTGACATTATGACTTGCAGCCACCGCCCGGTGATGGTTTGCCGGTACTGCCGTTGTTTTGCTGGCACTGCCTTCGGCGGCCCTTCCGGGGGAGGGGTCACGGACCCCGTTTTGATATTTTTGAGGAACAACTAAGCGGATAATTACGGATAATGCAATAAAGGCGTTTCGACTGTCGTCTCACACCTTTATCGCATTATCCGTTTTGGCCATTAGGCTTTGTGCCTGAAAGACATTCAACATGGGCCATGACTCTCGACGGAAAGAGTGCGGGAACAAAACAGAAAACATAACAGCAGGGTGGCAAAAGCACGCACAACTGAACCACTCGCCAGCGCCGGCCCACCACTTACGCAATCCCTCGGGGAAGAATCAAAGAAATCAAAGAACCAAAGTATTAATATTTAGCGGACAC
>JAIECQ010000075.1 GCA_029068395.1 Rikenellaceae bacterium | reverse complement strand
CTGAGCCCACCGACAGCACCCCACCCTACCTATGCCGGGGCAAAAAAGAGGCGCCTGTGTGCGGATATTTGAAAATATTTCTTATTTTTGCAGAGAATGGCCGCTGTAACAACCGGCCGTTCACTAATGAACGGATATCAAATTTAAAGTTAAATAACAAGAGATGAAATTCAAGTTATTGTCATTGGTCGCCATTTTGATGGCGTCGGCAGGTGTGGCATCCGCGCAGGACTACAACTCTCCCGAGTTTGAGAAGTATGGTGCCACTGCGGAAGAGCGTAAGGAAAACGCGCTTAAGTATAACTTCTTGGGCGATGCCTATCGTCAGAAAGACTGGGCCTTGGCCTCCAAGTATCTCAACGAGCTGCTACAGGATGCCCCCGGAATAGGCCAGAACCTATATATCATGGGCGGAACCATATACAAAAACAAGATTGCCACCTCACGCACCAAAGAGGAGCGTCTCAAATCTATCGACAGCCTTCTGATAGTGTATGACAAACGTGCCGAGCAGTTTGGCGACCACCCCACAAGAGGTCGCTCTTACATCTATTCGGAAAAGGCCAAGGACTTCATCAACTACCGTCCCTCTGAGATAAACGACATCATCAAACACACCACCGCGGCCATAGAGGCTTCGGGCAACAACCCCGACCTCGACCTTGCCCAGGCCTATTTCAACGCTTTGGTGCAGGCTTACCGTGATGACGAGATAGAGACGGTCATACTGCTTAACGAATATGACAAGATATCAAATGCCGTGGCTGCCAGCTCAAGCCAGCACAAGGCCGATGTGACGGGCGTGATAGACCAGCTCTTCGTGCAGAGCGGCGCCGCAACATGCGAAAACCTTGAGATAATATTCAAACCGCAGATAGAGTCAGACCCCGAAAACCTCGCACTCGTCAGCAAGGTGGCCCGCTACCTTAGCCGCAACAACTGCAACGGCGACTTCTCGGCGGCTATAAGCCACAAGCTCTATCAGCTCGACCCCACCGCCGAATCGGCATTCGTCATAGCAGGCAATTATGCCGACTCAAAACAATATGACGAGGCATACAAGTATTACGACGAGGCCATAGAGATGGCGAGCGAGGCCGACACCAAGGCCAACTACGCCATTAGGGCCTCAAGCGTGGCCCTCATAGCCCAGAACGGCCGCAAGGCTGCCGACTATGCCCGCAAGGCCATTGCCAACAACTCAGAGAACGGCTTGGGTCACTTCCTTTTGGCTCAGGCATACGCAACGGGTCTGTCTCAGTGCTCAGGCTTTGAGCGTCAGATGGCGGCATGTTTGGTTTACGACCAGATGGTTAACGCAAGAAATCATGTCACCGATGCCGACCAGCTTGAGACCATCAACAAAGCCATTGCCTCTTACCCGTCGTACTTCCCATCTGCCGAAGAGGTGTTCTTCCGCACCCTCAGCAAAGGCGACTCTTACACGGTGTCGTGCGGCTGGCTGACAGGCACCACCACCATACGCACCAAAAACTGACGCATGTACCGTTTAGGGCATAAGATAGTGTTAGCACTCCTGGTTGTCGGGAGTGCTAACTTTATCTCGGGATGCGACTCAGGCAAGGTGTCGGCCGATGCGGTCATAAACGACCACACCAAGGTGCCGTCGCTGGCCGGAGACTCGCTCTCGATAATATATTACGAGAACGGGCGCATGAACTATAAGTTCACCACCCCGCGCATGGAACGCTACGAGTTTGCCGAAGACCCGTACATGGAGTTCCCCTCGGGAATACACATTGAGACTTACGACGACCAGGGGGTACGCAAATCGGTGTTGGTGGCCGACTATGCCATTTACATAGAGAAAAAAAAGCTGTGGGAGGCCAAAGGCAACGTCTACGGACACGACGATGACGGCAAAGAGCTGTACACCGAGCAGATATTCTGGGATGAAGGCTCTGACCGCGTGTATTCTAATGTCGACACCAAGGTGATTGACGGAGACGAGATAACACAGGGCAGCGGCTTCGAGTCGGACGGACACCTCAACAACATACGTTTCCGCAACACCAAAGGGCTGATATTGGTCGATACCGCAAGGCAGGCAGCCCCCAAAGAGCCTGTAGAGACTTTCTGAGCATAAGGTTTGCCAAATCTCTTCAGGTATAAAGCCACAAGGCAGGAGGGGCTGCGTGAAGATGCAACCTTGGGGCAGGCGGAGGCTTTCATATGGCCTTCGCCTGCAAAACGTGTAATTATGATTTTAAGATGGATGACTTACTAAGCGACATAATAACCATCACGGTGGCGTTGGTATTCTCGGCGTTCTGCTCGGGCATGGAGATCGCATACCTCTCCTCCAACAAACTGCGGTTAGAGATAGACAAAAAGCAGAGCAAGCTCTTCAACAAGATTGCCGGCTTCTTTTCCGGCATGCCGGGCGATTACATCTCTACAATCATAATAGGCAACAACATAGCCCTTGTAATATATTCAATAACCATGGGCAGCCTTATAGCCTCTCTGTCGGCCAAATGGTTCGGCTTTACAGGCAGCACGCTGGTGTACGAGACAGTCATATCGACAATAGTCATCATATTTGCCGGCGAGTTCATGCCCAAAACCATATTCAAGAGCAGCCCCAACTTCTATTACCGCACATTCGCCCCCGTGGTATATCTGCTATGGTTCCTCTTCTGGCCCATATCGAAGTTTACAACCATGCTGTCGCACGGCATAATGCGCCTTTTCGGCTTCAAGATAAGAAAAGAGTGCGAGGGATCGCAGTTCGACAAGACCGACCTGGCCGACCTTGTAGAGGACATATCGGGCGATACGGGCGAGGCTTCAGAGTCTGAGATGAAGATATTTCAAAAGGCCCTCGATTTTTCCGACATATCGGTGCGCGACTGCATGCTCAGACGCATAGAGATAGAGGCCGTCGACATAAACGACTCGGTGGCCGACGCCAAAGCCAAATTCATAGAGACCAAATATTCGCGTCTGCCGGTATTCAGCGGCAGCATAGACCACATAATAGGCTACGTCAACATCAAAGACCTGCTGGGTTCGCCCGCTTCGGTAAAACGCATGTTGCGTCCCGTGACATACGTGCCCGAGACCATGACAGCCCAAAAGCTGTTGGGCATACTAACCAAAAACCGCCGTTCCATGGCAATCGTCCTCGACGAATATGGCGGCACCGCCGGTATGGTCACGCTGGAAGACATACTCGAAGAGATATTCGGCGAGATAGAGGACGAGCACGACAACCGCCACCTGGTCGAGAAGGTCACCCCCAACGGCGACTGGATATTGTCGGGACGTCTCGAAGTCGACTACATCAACGACAAATATGAACTCAAGATACCCACCGGCGACGAATACGACACCCTGGCGGGATATGTCATATATCACAACGAGGGCATACCCAAGCCCAACGAAGAGATAGTAATAGGTCCGTTCAGATTCAGAATGCTCAAGATGAGCGCCAACAAGATAGAGCTTATAAAAGTAACACTCATTGAGTAACAGCCTGCATGACGCCTTTTCACGGATGGTTTGACTCGGCGTCACTAATACTTAATGTCTGTAAACGGGCTTTTGACGACAAGGCTTGTCGGGTTGCCCGAGGGCTTTAAGTTGCTTTTGGCGGTTTGTTCGACGGGGTTACTTGACGGGGATTAGTTGACCAATTTGCTCGACAATTTGCTCGTAAGAGCGATGAGTTTTTACGAGCGTATGCCTATATTTATTTCAGACTCCCCCCTTGCACATCTCTGACCCTTACGCAATCCCTCGGGGAAGAATCAAAGAAATCAAAGAACCAAAGTATTAATATTTAGCGGACACAACGCACGCTAAAACCGAGCTGCTTATGGTTGTTATTGCCTACGCCAAAATCACTGCTATTGAACCACAGGTAGTACGCGAAGTTAGAACTACTCGCAAATGATGCCCAATAGAAGCCGGTCTCACCCACGTCACTGCTCAACAAACCGACCGTGGCGCGGCTACCGACAGCGGGAAACTCCACGGAATTAGAGCCGGAGGTGAACTTGATATATCCATAATCGGATGAGTTCCACCCTCCTCCGCGACTGACGGTACTGCTGTTAATGAGAGTCTGAAACTCTGTATCGGTAGGCAGGCGGTAACCCTCCGGGCACGGATGGTTATTCCAATTGCTGGGGTAAGTCGACGTGTTCCACGACCCGCTTGGAGTAGCACCCGCGGCCGACGCACCTGTGGTGTTCCATGCCACATTAATACCCCATTGGTAGAACTTACCGTGAGATTCCGCACGTGTGCCGCTGCATTGTGACGGCAGCTTGGTGGCGAAGGTAGCGCCGCCAGAGGCCTGTTTGGTCTGCGCGTGGTTTTTGTTTCGTTGAGGGTTTGTAACTCATGGTTTCGTCAGGCAGTGGTTTTGTGCCGACAGATTTTGTGTCGACATTATTCTGCACCGCATGGCTTCCGCACCGGCAGGGCGGCGAGGCACGAGCCGCAACGGGCCTCGCCACCCCCTGCGGAGGCCCGTAATCCCGCCACGTGATTGTAGACAGTGACTAAGGGTAGGTAGTGAAGTGCGTCACTTTCACGCTTGCCTCCGCAGGCTCGGCCCGTGGCTCCTCCACGCTAAAGGCACTTACCGACCAACCCAAGGTGCCGCACGTCTTTGTCTCTCACCACGCCAGACCATCATCACACCCTCGACCTCCACGCCGATGAGGCCGACCTGCGGTCGGCCTACAACCACCAAGGAAATGAAAGCAAAAGAAATGAGAGCACAAGTAAATAACTATATCAATTAAGACACCCCACTGCGGTCTGAGTGAAACGAAACCGCACACAAATTCCTTATGCCCGGCATTACGAAGTATGCCGTAAGCAAAATTCTTTGTGTCCGGGCTGAGGAACGAAGCCCGAGCGGCCCGGAGCCTCCCCCAACGGAGGGCCGCATATCGGTGAATAATATGT
>JAIECQ010000074.1 GCA_029068395.1 Rikenellaceae bacterium | reverse complement strand
GAGCAAAAAGCGCAAAAGAGGCGAGAGAGGCGAGGGCAGTAAGGGGTGTAAGAGGGGGTGAGAGTAAGTGGCAAGACTGGGGCAGGGCGTGTGTTATGGCAGTTGTGTTCCGGAGTCACAACGGAGACATCGGCTGATAAAGCGTAAGTTAAAGAAAAATAAACATAAACAAGGCATTAAGCAATGGATTTGAAAAAAGCGACAATTCCGACCAACACCGTGACACGTACGTTGAGCGATTTCGACAGACAGACAGGCAATATTTACGAGACCGTCAATGTCATTGCCACACGTGCCAATCAGATCAGCTCAGAGATAAAGCAGGAACTTTCGCGTAAGCTGACGGAATTTTCCAACATCACCGACAACCTCGAAGAGACGTTTGAAAACCGCGAGCAGATAGAGATATCGCGTTTTTACGAGCGTCTGCCCAAGCCCGTGCTGGCGGCCACCGAGGAGTATCTGGCCGGTGAGCTGTCTTTCGAGCATATGAGCAAATCGGGCGACGAGAACGAAGAGTAACCACGTCGCCGAAAAGCCCTGTCGACAAACCGAAGACGCCGGAAGTGTCTCCGGTTTGTGCTTTTTAGGCCGTAGCGCACATGGGCATGGTTGTTTCCTTAAAGCTGAAAGAGATGTTGAAAGGTAAAAAGATTTTGGTGGGGGTGACCGGCAGCATCGCCGCCTACAAGAGCGCTGTGTTGATAAGGCGTCTGGTGTCGGCGGGTGCCGAGGTCAAGGTTATCGCCACCGAGCTTGCCAAGCAGTTCATAACGCCGCTCACGCTGGCCACTCTGTCTAAAAATCCGCTTTTGGTCGATTTTTTCAATCCCGAAAACGGAGAGTGGCATTCGCATGTCAAGTTGGGGTTGTGGGCCGACGCCTATGTCATAGCTCCCGCCACGGCCAACACCATGGCCAAGATGGCCGGCGGCATTGCCGACAACCTGCTTCTGACCACCTATCTGTCGGCCCGCTGTCCGGTGTTCGTGGCTCCGGCCATGGACCTCGACATGTATAACCATCCGGCCACCAGACGCAACATGGAGCGTCTGGTGCAGGACGGTGTGCACATAATAGAGCCTGCCAGCGGTGAGCTGGCGTCGGGCCTTACGGGCAAGGGACGCATGGAAGAGCCTGAGGTGATAGCCGAGCGAATATCGCAGTTTTTCGCCTCGCCCTTTGTGGGTGACGCCCTGTGGGGCAAGAAGGTGGTTATCACCGCAGGAGGCACTGTAGAGCCTATAGATGCCGTGCGGTTCATATCCAACCGTTCGAGCGGCAAGATGGGTTATGCGTTGGCCGACCGTTTCAGACGTCACGGCGCCACGGTGACATTGATACGCGGGGCGGTCGATCCGCGTCTGCCCGGTACCGTCGAGGGGGTGTGCGAGATAGGGGCGGGCGATGCCGAGGATATGGCCCGCAAGACCATGGCGGCGGCCGTTGAGAGCGACGTGATAGTGATGGCCGCGGCGGTGGCCGATTATACGCCCGAGAGTGTCAGCGACGTCAAGATAAAGAAGCAGGGTGACGATATGACCATAAGGCTTAGGCAGACACGCGACATAGCCGCATCGGTGGGTGCTGTGAAGAGACCGTCGCAGGTGCTGGTGGGCTTTGCCCTTGAAACCGACAACGAAGAGGCCAACGCACTCGACAAGATGAGGCGCAAGAGGCTCGACATGATAGTGTTGAACTCGCTGCGCGACAAGGGGGCCGGCTTCGGCTGCGACACCAACAAGGTGACGATATACCGACCCGACGGCACCCGTCGTGAGTGTGACCTCAAGAGCAAGAGTCTTGTGGCCGACGATATAGTCAACGAGGTGATAGAGATGTTGGAGAGAGCGGAAAGGGCAGACAAGTGATACAGGCGGTCGAACTGAGCAAAAGTTACGGCGACAACCTGCTTTTCAAGGGGTTGTCGTTTACCGTGCCCGAGCGTTCGCGCATAGCCCTTATTGCGCGTAACGGTGTGGGCAAGAGCACACTTATGGATATACTGGCAGGTGTGGCCGTCCCCGACGAGGGCGCAGTGGTCAGGCGTAACGGCATAACGGTGGGTTACCTGTCGCAAAATCCGGTCATAAACCCCTCGTTCACCGTCATGGAGGCGATATGTCACAGCGGCACCCGCGAGGCCGTGATGGTCAACGACTATGAGGAGGCGCTTGCTTCGGGCGACAGCGCACGCATAGCCGAGGCGGCTCACCGCATGGATGACAACAACCTGTGGGGCTTCGAGAGTCGCATAAAAGGCATATTGTCGCGTCTGCGGCTTGACGACACCTCGGCGCGGGTGGCGACCCTCTCGGGCGGACAGCTCAAGAGGCTTGCTCTGGCCATGCTGCTTACCGACGAGCCCGACGTCATGTTACTTGACGAGCCTACCAACCACCTCGATCTCGACATGGTCGAATGGATAGAGGACTTTCTGTGCAAGTGGAACAAGACCATATTCATGGTCACGCACGACCGTTACTTCCTCGACCGTGTGGCAACCGACATCTATGAGATTGAGGCAGGAGTGCTCTATTCATACAAAGGCTCGTACGGCGACTTTGTGGCCGACAGGGCCGAGCGTCACGCCCGCATGGAGAGTGAACGACGGTCGGCCATGAACCTGTATCGTCGCGAAGCCGAGTGGATGAGGCGCATGCCGCAGGCCCGGGGACACAAGGCGCGTTATCGTCAGGAGGCGTTCTATCGGGTAAAGGAGAGGGCTTTTGCCGTGCGTACGGAGGATAAACCGGTGCTTATAGGCACCTCGTCGCGGCTGGGCACCAAGATATTCGAGGCGCGCAACCTGTCGTTGCGTTACGGCGACAAGGTGTTGCTTGACAACTATAACTATGTGTTCACGCGCGGCGAGAAGATGGGTATCATAGGGCGCAACGGTACCGGCAAGAGCAGCTTTCTCAAGTTGCTTACAGGCGTCATAGCTCCCGACAGCGGCACCATTGACACGGGCGAGAGCCTGCGCATAGGCTATTACCGTCAGGAGGGCATAGAGTTCAGTCCTGACGACCGCGTTATTGACGTGGTGACCTCTATTGCCGACCACATAACACTCACAGACGGCTCTACGCTCGGGGCGTCGCAGCTTCTGACGCGCTTTCTTTTCCCGCCCGAACGTCAGTATGACATGGTGGCCAAGCTAAGCGGCGGAGAGCGTCGCAGGCTCTATCTGCTGACCATACTGATGACCAATCCCAATTTCCTGATACTCGACGAGCCTACCAACGACCTCGACATATTGACCTTAGGGGTGCTGGAGGAGTATCTTGAATCTTTTGCCGGCTGTGTGATGGTTGTCTCGCACGACCGCTTTTTCATGGACAAGGTGGTCGACCATCTGTTGGTGTTTGAGGGTGACGGCAAGCTGAGGCTCTTTGAGGGCAGCTATACCGAGTATCGCAACAAACAGTTAGAAGAGGAGGAGCAGGCCGAGTCAGAGGCGCGCAAGAAGGCCGAGGTCCGTCCCGTGCAAATCAAGCCCGACAGGCCGCGTAAGCTCACCTATAGCCAGCGGCGCGAGCTGGAGCGTCTGGAGGCCGATATTGCCGATTTGTCGGAGCGCAAGGGTACCATAGAGGCCCTGTTGTCGAACCCGACAGAGGGTGATGACCTCGCCGCCCTCAGTGTCGAGTATCAGAGCATCGTCTCTGCGCTCGACGAGAAAGAGATGCGTTGGTTAGAGCTGTCGGATGTGTGACGAGCACGTAATAAGGTACGGTGCAAAAGATGGAGTGATGCAAAGGGTTTGCATCCGAAAAGTTGAGAGGCGTTGATACGAAAAAAGAGTGTCTCGGCGGGTTGCGTCGAGACACTCTCTCTTTTGCGGCAGAACGTCTTATTTTTTGTGTAGCGGTCTTTCGATATAGGCCGTGTAGTCGCGGGTGGTGCGGTTGTAGTCACCCTCGAAGAAGGGTGATGATATCAGAAAGTCGGCCGTAGAGCGGTTTATGGCCATGGGTATGTTATATACCGAAGCCAGACGCATGAGCGCCTTTACGTCGACATCGTGCGGCTGGGCCGTCATGGGGTCCCAGAAGAATATCAGCAGGTCTATCTCGTTCTGGCTTATCTTGGCGCCGAGTTGTTGGTCGCCACCCAAGGGTCCCGATTTGAGCAGGGTGATGTCGAAATTGTCGGCATCGTGTCCGTGGTGGGCCAGTATGGTCTTCTCGACCATCTTGCCGGTGGTGCCGGTGCATATTATGTGGTGCTTGACCAATATCTCCCAGTTCCAGTCGACCCATTCGGCAAGGTCGGCTTTCATACTGTCGTGTGCCACAAGGGCTATCCTTTTCCTGTTTTTCATGTCTGTCTTGTTTAAGTTGTCTTTGTGGCGGGCCTTGCTTTTAAGCCGGCAGCCACGTCGTTATGCGGTGACCGGTTGCGAGAGCGTCAACGGCACCACGCCGGTGATGAACGGGGCTATCTCAAGGTCGGGCTTGTTGTATGTTATGGGCGAGCCGTCCATGTGTTGAGTGGTTGCCCCCACGGCCTCCATGATGGCGTGACCGGCGGCCACATCCCACTCTGAGACTCCCGCCAGACGCACGCACAGGTCGGCCTTGCCCTCGGCTATGAGGCAGAATTTCTTCGAGCTGCCGCACTCTATCACCTCGGTGTCGGGGTAGCGCTCTTGCACGCGGCGTATGAACTGCTCGACCTCGGGGCCCATGTGCGACCGTGTGACGGTTACGCGCAGAGGCATGGACGGCTCCCAGGGACGTCGCTCCAGGCGCCGGGCGTCGCTGAACATGCGGCTTATGGGCAGCGGAGCCGCGCTCTCGAAGGCGCCGGGGTTGTTGATGACGAAGGCGCCGCGGTCGGGGTCGGAAAAGAAGAGACGCTCTTCGGCCGGTATGTATATCACGCCGAAGAGGGGGCGGTTTTCCGACATCAGGGCTATGTTGACCACAAACTCGTCGTTGTGGGCCACGAACTCGCGGGTGCCGTCCAAAGGGTCGACAAGCCAGTAGAGGTCCCAGCGGAAGCGCTCTTCGTAAAAGATGTTGCGCCCCTCCTCGCTCATTACCGGTACACATGTGGGGCCGAGTGACGTTTTGATGCTCTCGTGTGCCACTTTGTCAGCTTTGGTGATGACGGTGTTGTCTGAGTTGATGCTCACGTCTATGGTTTCGCCTCCGTTATATATGTCCATAATCTTGCGACCTGCCGTCACAGCCGCGCCGGCTGCCGAAGAGATCAGAAAATCTGTCAGCTCACGTTCTATCATGTCGTTTTTGTCAAAATGAATGTTTATATGCGTAATCAAAAAGCATGCCAATAGAGGGGCTATAAAAAAACTCCGCCAGGGGAGGCGGAGTTCAGAAACAATAAGAAATTATATGATAAACTATCCTATCACTTCCACGTTTACTGCCTGAGGACCTTTCTTGCCCTCCTCGATTTCAAATTCGACCTCCTGGTCCTGCTCAAGTCCCCTGAAACCCTCTTTGTTGATGCCTGTGTAATGAACAAAGACGTCATTGTCAGTTTCGGTTGAGATAAAGCCGTAACCTTTGGCTGAATCGAACCATTTTACTTTACCTTTCATAAAAATTGGCTTAATTTATAAATGTTCTCAGTTACAAAGAAAGACATAAATATTATAATTACAAGCAGTTTTGCCGAAAAAATGTTTCTGTTGCCGTTGTGTCTGCCGGCAAAATGGCATGTAACCCTCTGTGCATGGCGGCTTGGGCTTTGTCTGCCTTTGGGGGCGGGTCTGTTGTGTAGTGCGCTTTTTTGGCAATAAAAGGAAATTAAGATATATTTGTGACCGGGTTCCGGTTGCTGTAGGGCAAAGACGCAAATGCAGCCGGGGCAGGTGTCGTTTAATTTTTACGATAGGTATCAATGGCTGTTTTCCATATAATCAAGAGGCTTTGCGACGGTTGCGGCATTTGTCTTGCCGCCTGTCCTCACGATGCGATAAAGCTGCGCGGCAATGGTCTTTGTGCCATATTGCCGTCGCGGTGTCGCGGGTGCGGCGATTGCATGCAGTCGTGTCCCGTGGGAGCGGTATCTCTTGCCGACGATGACGATTTCTCCTCTGACGCCCAGGTCATAGAGCGGCTGCGTAGCGAGAACCGCATGCTCAACAGCCAGCTCAAAATATTGTCGCAGACCATGAGGGGGCTGTTAGAGAATATCCCCATTGCGGTGTTGGTGGCCGACAAGAACGGCTGCGTCACCATGGCAAACAAGCCGTTCACAGACTGTCTCAATTGCAGAATGCAGGGCAACGGCACGGTGACAGGCTCATATATAGACAAGCTGTTTGACGAGCAGACCGCCAGCCGCTTTTCTGACGCCATACACATAGGGACATCGTTTTCAGATGTCGACATAAGTTTCGGAACATCCGCTTTCAGCGCTTCGGTGGTGCCGTTGGTGCCAGGTTCGTCTGCCATGATAATGCTGCGTAACCTCTATGACGGCAACAGCCTGAGGAACGAGGTGGCCACCCGCATAGAGAGCGTCATAGACAGAAGCATGGCCATGATACAGAAGATTGGCTATCTGCTGGGTGAAGAGGCGGCGGGCAACACCAAGACGCTCAACTCGATAATACGCTACATAGAGGGGCGCGAGAGAGACGAGCAGGCGGGCGATATATCGGCAAACGGCGACATAACCAACCTATCTGATGAGTCAGTATAATCTTTATCCCGACATAGTGTGCAAGCAGCAGAACTGCGGCCGTGAGCGCATATGCGGCGATACGTTTATGATGCGGCGCATGGCGGAGGGCACGTTGTGCGTGCTTTCCGACGGCTTGGGTCATGGTGTCAAGGCCAATGTGCTGTCTACGCTCACCGCCTCTATAATAGTCAATTTCGACTACCATCATCAGGATATAGGCTCGTTGGCCAAACTGATAATAAAGAGCCTGCCGGTGTGCAGCGTGCGCAAGATAAGCTATTCGACCTTTACCATGCTCTATTTCAGTCACTCTGACGGCAAGGGCACCATAATAGAGTTTGATAATCCGCAGTCGTTTGTCTTTCGTGACGGACGCAGCTTGGAGCCTGAGTGGGAGCGCATGGAGGTGAGCGTAGAGGGGCGTAAACGTCCGCAGGTCATAATGCTTGCGCGCATCGACCTCAGGGTTGGCGACAGGGTGGTGTTCGTGAGCGACGGTGTCACCCAGAGCGGTCTGGGCAGCGACCGTTATCCGTTCGGATGGGGCCGTGAGAGGGTGTGCGCTTATGTAGAGCGTGTGCTGTCGTCTCACCCCGATGCCTCATCGTCATACATAGCCACCAAGGTGTTGGGCCAGTCTATACGCAATGACGATTATTTCACCAAAGACGACATAAGCTGTGGTGTGGCCACCATAAGGCACACCCGGCGTCTGTTGCTGTGCTCGTGTCCGCCGGCCTCTGCCGCCAGGCTGCCCGAGCTGGCGTCTATGATAGAGCGGTTTGACGGCGAACGCATAATATGCGGTTATCACCTGGCCATGTCGCTCAGCCAGCTGACGGGGCGGCCGATAGATAAAGATAGCTATTCGGAAGACTCTGACCTGCAACCCTTATGGCACATGCAGGGGGTCGACCTGATAACGGAGAGCCTGGTGACCCTCAACAAGGTGTATGACATGTTGCAGAACCGCGAGTCGCACATGGTGACGGCAGGTGCCGCCGCCGAGATATGCAATGCCATAGATTCGTCCGACTCCATTGAGATGGTTTTGGGCACCGACCGAAGCACCGGCGGCATATATATGGTCGACGAGTATGAGCTTCGCCGTAAGGTGATGCGTCATATAGGCCGCCTGTTGGAGCAGAGCGGCAAAAGCGTTATTATACGCTATCTGTAACCGTGCCTTGGTGATTTTACTATAACGTTTTGTAGTTCTTTTAAGGGCCTTTGTCTTGATGATGTTGTTGCGTAAGCCTTTGTAGGCCATGCAGTTGGTGTTTTTGCGCTCTTTGTGGGTTGAAATAAGTCTCTGATTATTTGCTCTTTCAGATTGTATTTTGTAGTTTTGAGACAGTTAACCAAACTTAAATTTAGGTGTATATGAGGAGAGGTAGACTTTTGTTTTTCTCTATTGTTGCACTTATGTGTGCGATGGGAGCGTGTAAAAAAGATGACAGATTGGTCGGTAACGGTACAAATAAGGCGACCGGTAATTTTGTCAGCGAGGATGTGGCAACAAGGTATTGCCTCCTCTATTTTGTTTGAAAGTCAGGGAATACGCACCTATGGCGATGTTTTCGACAGGCCTGTAAGGCAGGAGAAAGAGATAGAGAGCGTTACTGAGATTCCCGACGCAAACGGCGTTACGGCCTATTACATAATCAATTACAAGGGTTCGGGCTTCCTTATTTTGGCGGCAGACAACAGGGTCAACCCCATATTGGCCTATTCAGAGACCAATTGTTTCCCCGTCGATTCAGGTTCGCGTCCTGAGGGGCTGGTCGATTGGATGAATGGCACCAAAGAGCACATTGAAACGGTGAGGGCCGAGAACAGAGAGCAGAGTGCCGAGATGCAGATAGCCTGGAGCAAGGCATATACGCAAAACGCGCTTTACGGACCCGACGAGGTCGATCCCGACCCCAAGCCCGGTTTTACCAGTTGCCGCGATTATGATGTTTATGAGCAGAAAGGGCCGATGCTTAAAACGCAGTGGGATCAGATTGAAGGATATAATGATTTAGTTCCGAAAAACTGTGGAGAAGGTAAGGCTCTGACAGGATGTTTTGCCACGGCAATGGCTCAGGTGATGAGGTATTACAAACATCCTAATAATTACAATTGGGACGCAATGCCTGATAATGGCGGATCGACTGAAATTGCAGTGCTGATGAGAGACATAGGCACTGCCGTCAAGATGGATTACGGGTGCGATGGCTCCGGGGCAACCAATAAAAACGCCGTTTCGGCATTTAAAAATAAATTCGGTTATACCTCGGCAAAAGAGGCCGACTTTTATGGTTACACTGTCAGAGAGCAACTTGCGGGAGGCCTTCTTGTATTACTTTCCGGAGGGACCAAAAAAGGCCTTCAGTATGTTAATGGACATATGTGGGTTTGCGATGGTTATGACTATGCTTATGTGCATCTGGATACATTCGATTGCATGCAAGCGTACGGCAGACTTCTTCTTCATATGAATTGGGGGTGGGGCAGCAATTATGACGGATGGTATGATTTTAACAATTGGAATCCTGGGACACATGAATACAATGATAGAAAGAAGATGATATATGAGTTAAGCCGGTTCTGACGGTTTTTTTGATGATTAGAAGAAAATGAGTTCACTAATAACATAGATTTATGAAAAAGATTTTACTTTTTGCGTGCATGGCGCTTTTATTGGCGGCTTGCGGGGAGAAAATAGGGGAGCATTCATTTTTTTTAGGTACTATTATTG
>JAIECQ010000073.1 GCA_029068395.1 Rikenellaceae bacterium | reverse complement strand
GGCGGTGAATTAGTGACGGCGGTGATGCTCATGACTTTCTTGCTGTGCCCTCCGCAGGCCCGGGGCGCTCTCCATTGTGCTGGGGGGGGCGGCTGTCTGCTTATGATTGCTGCGCTGCTGTTATTGTTTCTGTTTTGCTTCCGCACTCTTTCCGTTGAGAGTCATGGCCCATGTTGAATATCTCTCAGGCACAAAGCTTAAGGGCCAAAAACAGCTATCCCATAAATGTGTAAGACGTATGTCGAAACACTTTTATGGGATAGCTGTACTTATTATCCGCTTAGTTGTTCCTCAAAAATATCAAAACGGGGTCCGCGACCCCTCCCCCGGAAGGGCCGCCGGAGGCAGTTTCAGTAAACCATCACCGGCAGTGCCGGCAAACCATCACCGGCAGTGGCGGCAAAAAAATTGGGTCTGGCGGATGAGGATAAATATTTTATTACTATTTTTGGGCGTTTTATACTATTTATAATCAGGCCTTATGTCAAACGCCAACTCTGATAACAGCCGCGCTGAGAGCAAGACATCCAATGTATCTGCAAACTCCAAGCCAGAGAAAAAATATGTCGAGACTCCTCTTATGAAGCAATATTACCAGATGAAATCGAAACATCCGGATGCCATATTGCTATTCAGGGTTGGCGACTTTTACGAGACCTTTGGCGACGATGCCATACGCGCCAGCTCTATTCTCGGCATCACGCTCACCCGGCGGGCCAACGGGGCGGCCTCGTTCGTAGAGCTGGCGGGCTTTCCCCACCACGCCTTAGACACCTACATGCCCAAGCTTGTCATGGCAGGTGAGCGCGTGGCCATCTGCGAGCAGTTAGAAGACCCCAAGAAGACCAAGACCATAGTCAAGCGCGGCATCATAGAGCTTGTAACGCCGGGCGTATCGTTCAACGACAATGTTGTCAACAACAAGGAGAACAACTATCTGGCCGCCGTATATTTCGGGCCCAAAGCCATAGGGGTCTCTTTTCTCGACATCACCACCGGCGAGTTTTATGTTGCCGAGGGTGGCAAAGAGTATGTCGAGAAGCTTCTTTCGGGCTTCGCTCCCAAAGAGGTGCTATACCAGCGAGGCTGCAAGGAACAGTTTGTAGAGGCGTTCGGTTCGCGCTATTGCCTCTACCACCTTGAGCGGTGGATCTTCTCGCATAAAAGCGCCTATGACAAGCTGACGTCGCAACTTGGTGTCGTGTCGCTCAAAGGCTTTGGCATAGAGCGTTGCGAGGCTGCCGTTGTAGCCGCCGGAGCCGTGCTCTATTACCTTGAATTTACCGAGCACCACAACACGGGACACATCACCTCGCTAACCCGCATCGACGAAGACAAATATGTATGGCTCGACAAATACACCCTTCGCAACCTTGAGATTTTCAACAGCTCATCACCCGACGGGCACTCTCTTGTCGATATCATAGACCACACCTCTACCCCTATGGGCGGACGTCTTCTCAGGCGCTACCTGTCACTGCCGTTGAACGACAGTGCTCGCATCGAACGCCGACTCGACATCACCGAGGCATTCGTATGCGACAGCGACCGTGCCGACTCGGCATCGTTCCTGCTCAAAGGAGTGGGTGACCTGGAGCGTCTCATCTCTAAGGTGGCGGTGGGACGGGTCACTCCACGCGAGCTGATAGCCCTTAAGAACAGCTTTGCCGCTGTCGGAGAGCTTAAACAGCTGCTGTCAGGCTCGTCATCAAGCCTTGTCAGCATGTGGTCTGACCGTCTCGACGGCCTTGCCGACATGCGCAAACGCATCGAAGAGACAATACTCGAAGAGCCATCTGTCAACATATCCAAAGGCGGCGTCATAGCCCACGGCGTATCTGTGGAGCTTGACTCCCTGCGTCAAATGTCGCAAGGCGGCAAGGAGTATCTTGCCCAAATGCAGGAGCGCCTCAGCCGTCAGACAGAGATACCGTCACTGAAGATAGGCTTCAACAACGTATTCGGATATTATATAGAGGTGCGCAACACGCATAAAGAGAAGGCCCCCGACGACTGGGTGCGCAAGCAGACACTTGCCGGAGCAGAGCGATATATAACATCCGAGCTAAAAGAGTATGAAGAGAAGATTCTCGGGGCCGAAGACCGCATACTGTCACTTGAGGCTGAGATTTACGGCTCACTGGTCGCAGAGCTTGCCTCTTCGGTATCGCGAGTGCAGTCTGACGCCACACAGCTGGCGCATATCGACCTCTATTGCTCGTTCTCGTCTACAGCACGCGAATATGGATACAGCAGACCGACACTCACCGATGATGCCGTTATTGATATATGCCAAGGACGTCACCCCGTCATAGAGCGCCTGATGCCCATAGGTCAGAGCTATATACCCAACGATATAAAACTCGACGACAACAACCAGATAATCATAATCACCGGGCCTAACATGGCCGGTAAGTCTGCTCTGTTGCGCCAGTGCGGCCTTATCACGCTTATGGCACAGACAGGGTCGTTCGTTCCGGCACAAAAGGCTGTCATAGGCGTTGTAGACAAGATATTCACCCGGGTCGGAGCCTCTGACAACATATCACAGGGCGAGTCTACCTTCATGGTCGAGATGCTTGAGTCGGCCAATATACTCAATAACGCCACACCACGGTCGTTGGTGTTGCTTGACGAGATAGGGCGAGGCACGAGCACTTACGACGGCATCTCGATAGCGTGGGCCATGGTCGAATACCTGCACAGCCTCGGAGGCAAGGGCGTGCGTACACTCTTTGCCACCCACTACCACGAGTTGAACGAGCTTGAAGCCCTCTATCCGCGCATCGGCAACTTCAATGTCGCTGTCAGGGAGATTGACGGCAGGGTAATATTCTTGCGCAAGCTGGTGCCCGGCGGCACAGAACACTCGTTCGGCATACATGTGGCGCGCCTTGCCGGAATGCCTCGCAGTATTGTAGACCGTGCCGACGAGGTGCTCGAAGCCCTTGAAAAACGCCGCAGGAGCGATGATGACAACTCTGCCGCACCATCATTGGCGGTGGCAGGATTCAAAGCCGCAGAGCCTGTGGTCCGTGAAGGCATGCAGATGGCGCTATTTCAGCTCGACGACCCTCTGGTGGGACAGATACGAGAAGAGATAAGCTCGATAGACACCGACAACATCACTCCTTTGGAGGCCCTCAACAAGCTCAGCGACATAAAGCGTCTATTGGGTCTCTAAGACAAGGCTCTTTCTGTCGCCTCTTAGGGGTGACGGTGGCAGGTCTTGGCAGGCAAAAAACAGCAGGGCGATAGCATGACATTTGCGAATTATTTCTATCTTTGTGCGACCTAAAACAGAGGCTGTGGCTTCGGCTTTTCGCAGCGGCGCATTTGAGCCAGGCAGGCCAGGCAAGGTAAGTAGTTTAAAACCAATGTATATTATGAAAAAATCGATCATCATGACAGGCGCGGCATCGCTCCTTCTTTTAATCAGTTCATGTTGCGGATGCCGTGGCGGCAAAAGCGTCAGCCACACCCTTACAAGCGACTCGTGGAAACTTGTGGAGCTTGGAGGAGGCGAAAAGCTTGCAGCATCTAATGATGACTCATACACCATCACATTCGTAGATGGCGATGAGAGTCGTGTTTTCGGTTGCGGCGATTGCAACCGTTATTTCGGCAGCTATAAAGAAGAGGCAACCCACCGACTCACATTCTCTCACATGGGCTCTACACGCATGATGTGTCCCAACCAGGAGGGTGAAGACAAGTTCTTTACCGCATTAGACAAGGTCGATTCATACACCATTGACGGCGACAACCTCATGTTGCAGAATAACGGTGACGTGGTTGCCATATTTGAGGCCATACCCCTTATCAATGTGGAAAAATAGTGCCTCCGTAAAAGTGTAAGACTATGATTTACACCGCTCCGTGCAAGATAAATCTCGGTCTGAACATACTTCGTCGCCGTCCCGATAACTATCACGACATCGAGACGGCGATGTTTGTTGTTCCGACCCTTTGTGACGTGATAGAGGTACAGGGCCGGCCCAGCGGTACCGTCGAGTTCTCGGCAGGCGGTCTCGATGTCGACTGCTCGCCTGACGACAACCTCGTACTGAAGGCATATCACGCCCTCAGTGCCATACATCACATAGGTGGCGCTTTCATTCATCTTCATAAAAACGTGCCTTACAGAGCAGGGCTTGGAGGAGGGTCATCTGATGTCATGACCGTCATTCGCGCACTATCTGACCATTATGCTCTCGGCCTTAGCTCTGGTGACATGGCATCGATAGGTGCATCCATAGGCAGCGACATTCCTTTCTTCGCCTACACCACTCCCATGATATGCTCAGGCAGAGGCGAGATTATGTCACCGGCCCCCTGGCTTGCCGACACCCTGCACGGACTATGTCTTACCATCGTCAAGCCTCCATGCAGCGTCTCAACAGCTCAGGCATACGCAGGCGTAGTGCCTCGTCAGCCTGCAACCCCCATTGCCGACCTTATACGCACACCCGTCGACAAATGGCGCGACAACATCGTCAACGATTTCGAAGAGTCAGTATTCGCTCAACTCCCAATACTGGCAGACATCAAACGCTCTCTATACCTACACGGAGCCATATACGCCTCAATGTCAGGATCAGGCAGCGCCATATTCGCAATCAGCAACACTCCTATGCCGGAAAACATATTCCCGCCAGACTACTTCACCCACCATACGGTGCTGAGTCGCTGACAATTACGTGTCGTATGCGCTACATGTATTTACTGGAACTGCCTCCGGCGGCCCTTCCGGGGGAGGGGTCACAGACCCCATTTTGATATTTTTGAGGGCAAACTAATGCGGATGTACGAAAGATATGATTAAAGGTGTTCCGACTATCGTCTCACACCTTTAATCATATCTTTCGTTTTGGCCTTAGATTGAGCGCCTGAAGATATTCAACATAGCCCGACATCTCGCGGAAAGAGTGCGGCCCC
>JAIECQ010000072.1 GCA_029068395.1 Rikenellaceae bacterium | reverse complement strand
ACATTGGGCTCTCCTTGGCAAGTTATGGCTGCGGTGAACCCAGGCAGGGTTGCCTTAAGTGGCATCAGAAAAAAAACGTCATGTTTAACGAACCGCCCAGACTTTCGGTGCCCAGCACAAAGGTGCGGTTGGCCGGCCTGAGAAGGTCGGTGCGTTTTTCTATTGCTCCGAGAGAGGGGTTGTAACCCTCGCTTTTGAGGTATTGCTTGGCCTGCACCACATAATAGGCACTGAGATTGACCTCGGCCCCGATAGATATCTTGGGGGCGACGAACCACTCCACGCCTGCACTGCCGGTGAGTCCGGCATAGACGGTGGCTCTGGCGGGCAACACATCAAGAGGGCGGTAACCGTTCGGGGAATACACGCCTATTTCGTTGGCGATGATGGGCTGCTGGTTGTTTACGGTCATCTTGTTACTCCAGTTATAGGTGGCCTTATTTCTTTGAAACGCCAGCAACATGCCCATAGAGAAGACTCCTTGCACCTTGCGCTCGCCTTTGCGATATTCGCCACCCAGCATAAGGCTCATGCCGCCTTTGCGCACGAGCGAACGGTCTATGTTTTTCTTCTCAGACAGAGGGTCGGTAAGCAAGGCCAGGTCGTCGACAACATAGCCGGTGTTGAGTTGCCGTTTGATGATAAGGCCGACATTGGCGCGCAGGCCCCAACGGTCGGTGAGCATGTATTTACCCGTGATGGAGACGTCGGGCATAAGGTCGGTGTCGAAATAGCTGCTGCCTTTGGTGAAGGGCGAGCCTCCCAGGTGGTCGAGCGAATTGGAGGTGTTGCCGTTGAAGGCGTTACCCACATATTTAAGCAGAGGTATGACGTCGACACCTATGGCCATGTCGCCCCTCTTGGGAAGCCACTCTTTCCGGGGCTTGTCTTGGGCGAACGATGCGCCGGCCACAAGAAGGCATATAATTGAGAGTAAATGCTTTTTCATGTCGTTATCGTTTTTGGGTGTTATACTCAAAGTCGGCAACGGTAATGCCGTAAGGCGACACTCTGAATGTACGGCTGGCAGAAAAGAGCACCTCCACATTTTCGGTCTCTTCATATGTATCATTAACGTCTTTCATGACTGTCTTATGCACATAAGAGCCGATAAAAGGCTCGGGGATGACGGTCACCGAGGTGTTTGCGTCTATCACAGGCACCTCTATGTCGAAATTGCCGTTTATATCGGTGGTGCAGGTAAACGCCGAGACCCCGTTGCCCTTGCCGTTGGGAGCCAACTGGCTGTTGTCTATGGTCAATGTAACTTTTTTGTTTGACACACCGGCATAAATGGACGTACTGAGGCCGTTGTGTGTGCTGTCAACCAGCTGCGTCATACATGTGATGTTACCGACAATGCGGGCTTTGGTGGGAATGTCGTCAATAGACAACGACGTCTGCTCTTTCTTGCAACCGGCGACAAAAAAGAGTGTCGACAGAGCAACGAGAAATACTTTTTTCAACATGATTTAAGTAATTTGTCTTCCCGATACCCCTAAGGAAGAGTTGCAAAAAGAAAGTGTGGGTATCGTGACTTGTTTTGATTAGTTGGTTCCGGTAAACCATGAAGGCAAAACAAACACAATCCCCACACTATACGTATATATAAACGTATAATGCAAGAGCTTCGGTCTGTTCTTCCTTCTGTAAATTTACCGGATTTACTAATAAGAACAAACTCAAACACTTCCATGCTTAAGCTATGTACGCATCCCGTTTGAGAGGGAATACATTGCAAAGATAACTTAATTTTTCATATTCAAAAATGTTTCCGCGCTTTGCTGTCCGGTTTTAAAATTACACATGAGGTAAAAGTGAAGTGACCGATAAGGAGGGCGGGGAATGGGTATTTGAAAAAGGCAGACAAAAAAAGCAACAATCCCCTCATTACGCGGCTATCGTATAATGCAAGAGCTTCGGTCTGTCTCCCTTCTGTAAATTTACCGGATTCACTAATAAGAATGAGACCCAACATCCTGACAGTCAAACTAAATCACATCCATTAACAGAGTAACAGATTGTAATGACGGTTTGTTGTCTGAAAATGCGTTCGCTCTTAGGGGATTGTTGCAATAAAAGCTGTCTGCAAACAGCATGTCCCGACAGTAAGTGTTCACACTTAAAACAGGCCCGCACACAATGCGGGCGAACGCCGGCATTTCATTTCCGACATTCCGCACTATTTGCATGCAGATAACGATAAACTGAAAATCTTTACTTTGGCTGTAATTTTTTGGTGATGTTCTTGTCAATGGTAAAAACGTTGCACCCATTACCACAACGTTTTAGTGGCATATATGCGCTTACATTGTTTTTGCCTTGTCGGTGACGGATGTTTCGTTGTCTGGCGCGGTATGTTCGGTCATCTCTTCAAATTTATTGAAGTTTGCCGGCATGATGAGCAGATTCATGGCTGTTCATTTTTAGTCGGTTGGGTTAGCCTCACCGTTTTTGTCTTGAACTCGTCTCTGGGCCGGTGCGTCACAAAGGCGGGTTTGCCACGGACGTACGCCCAAAAAATCAACTGATAATTTTTGTAAAGTTATAAAAAATTAGTTGAAAACAAAAATTTATTTTGCAAACGGAAGCTGTTTTCAGTAACTGCGTCTCTGACAGCAGCGCAGCAAGTGGCTGTAAATCTTGTAACCGACCCGGCACACTGCAAGCTGCGCCATCTGCTGTGCAGGCTGCGCCAACAAAAGCGCCCCTGCCGTTGTGCGGTTCGTGCCCGAAAAAGCCGGCAGGCACCGTAACGGCTGTCAATCGGCGTGACATAATACGCGCAAAAAGGCCGGACCTTGCGGCCCGGCCTTTCATCATCGGAAAGTCAAGATTATGCGAGTATCTCTAGTATCTTGACAGCCGCGTCGGTCACAGGGGTACCGGGACCGAATATTGCGGCAGCGCCTGCCTTATAGAGGGCGTCATAGTCCTGATGAGGTATCACGCCGCCCACGATGACAACGATATCCTCACGACCGAGCTTCTTAAGCTCTGCGACAATCTGGGGCACGAGGGTCTTGTGACCTGCCGCCAGCGACGACACGCCCACCACGTGGACGTCGTTCTCGACCGCCTGTTTGGCAGCCTCTTCGGGAGTCTGGAACAACGGACCCATATCGACGTCGAAACCGATATCGGCATAACCCGTTGCCACCACCTTGGCGCCGCGGTCGTGACCGTCCTGGCCGAGCTTGGCTATCATGATGCGGGGACGGCGTCCTTCGCGTTTTGCAAACTCGTCGCACATAGACTGTGCCTTTGCAAACTTGTCACTGTCTTTCATCTCTGCTGAATAAACACCTGAAATTGAACGTATCACAGCCTTGTAACGGCCGACCACCACCTCGCAGGCGTCTGATATCTCGCCCAGTGAGGCGCGCAGCTTGGCGGCCTCAACAGCCAGTTCTAGCAGGTTGCCATTGCCGCTCTTGACGCACTCGGTGATGGCAGCCAAAGCCGCTTTCACCTTGGCCTCGTCACGACCTGCGCGCAGCTGTTTGAGGCGCTCTATCTGCGAGTTGCGCACGGCGGTGTTGTCGACGTCCAAGATGTCGATGGGGTCTTCTTTCTCCAGACGATACTTGTTAAGGCCAACGATAACATCCAGACCCGAGTCGATGCGGGCCTGCTTGCGTGCGGCAGCCTCCTCGATGCGCATCTTGGGCACGCCGGTCTCTATGGCTTTGGCCATGCCGCCAAGCTCTTCGACCTCCTGTATGTGCTGCCATGCCTTGTCGACGATCTCGCGGGTGAGACTCTCGACATAGTATGAGCCGGCCCACGGGTCGACAACGCGGCATATATTGGTCTCCTCCTGCAGGTATATCTGCGTGTTACGGGCAATACGCGCCGAGAAGTCGGTGGGCAGGGCTATGGCCTCGTCGAGGGCGTTGGTGTGAAGCGACTGGGTGTGTCCCAATGCTGCTGCCATGGCCTCGATGGCCGTACGTGCCACGTTGTTGAAGGGGTCTTGCTCGGTGAGCGACCAGCCCGAGGTCTGGCAGTGGGTGCGCAGAGCCAACGACTTGGGGTTCTTGGGGTTGAAGCGGCTCACTATCTTGGCCCACAGCAGACGGGCGGCGCGCATCTTGGCAATCTCCATGAAGTGGTTGGTGCCTATGGCCCAGAAGAACGACAGGCGGGGTGCGAAAGCGTCGATATCCATGCCCGCGTCGACACCCGTGCGCAGGTATTCCAGACCGTCGGCCAGCGTATATGCCAGCTCTATGTCGGCGGTGGCGCCAGCTTCCTGCATGTGGTAACCCGAGATTGATATCGAGTTGAACTTGGGCATATACTTAGAGGTGTACTCGAAGATGTCGGCGATAATCTTCATAGAGAACTTGGGCGGATAGATATAGGTGTTGCGCACCATGAACTCCTTGAGGATATCGTTCTGTATGGTACCGCTCAACTGGTCGAGGGTGCAGCCCTGCTCCATGCCGGCAACGATATAGAAGGCCAGCACGGGAAGCACCGCGCCGTTCATGGTCATGGATACCGACATCTTGTCGAGGGGTATGCCGTCGAAGAGCACCTTCATGTCCTCGACCGAGCATATTGAAACGCCCGCCTTGCCCACGTCACCGACAACACGGGGGTGGTCGGCATCGTAACCTCGGTGGGTGGCAAGGTCAAAGGCCACAGAGAGGCCCTTCTGACCGGCTGCAAGGTTGCGGCGATAGAAGGCGTTAGACTCCTGCGCAGTAGAGAAACCTGCATACTGGCGTATGGTCCACGGACGCATCACGTACATGGTGCTGTAAGGACCGCGCAGATAGGGCGAGATGCCGGCGGCATAGTTGAGATGCTCCATACCTTCGAGGTCGGCAGCGTCATACTTGCCTTTGACCTCGATATGTTCCGGAGTCATGATAGAGGGATTCTCGTTAGAGGCACCCCCGTCTGCACATGAGCCTGATGTGCAGACCGTTTTTATGTCTGAAAAATTTGCTCTCATTTTAAATTCTCGTTTTTTGTTTAACCGATGGCAGAAGCTGTTCAGAGGCAACTGCCGTCACGGAAAGTCGCAGGCCTCTTATATGCCAAGCTCTTTCTGGAAGCCTTCAAGCGTCTGCAACACGTTGCTTCTGACGCTTATGAAGTTGTTCAGCCCTTTGGCCATAAGCTCCTCTTTGCAGGCGGGGTCGCCGGCAACAACCACAATGGCCTTGCCGCCGAGCTTCTGCGCCACCTCGGGTGCGAATGCGGCATACTCATCGTCTGACGAGCATATAACCACTATCTCGGCTTTCGACTCAATAGCTGCCGCCACACCCTCGTCGACAGATGCGAACAGGGTGTTGTCTATGGGAGCGATACCCGCGCAGGCGAAGAAGTTGCTTGAGAACTGAGCACGCGCACGCGCAAAGGCCAGATTGCCGAGCGTGAGCATGAAGGCCTTGGGGTTGCGTCCGCTGCGGTCGGTCTTGAGACGAAGAGCCTCGAACGCCATGCCGGCACGATAGGGGTGCAGCGGCTCCACGTCGCTCTCCTTGCCGCAGCAGCAACCGCAGGCTCCCGCCGTAACGGTGGCCTCGGTGACGGCATCGCCGGCCTTCTCAGAGAAGTTGGGATATTGATTGGTACCCAGCAATATCTCGCGACGGGTGGCTATGTTAAGGTCGCGTTTGGCTGCCGTCTCGGTGATGACTTTCTGTATGTGGCCCGACTCGAAAGCCTTGACATAACCGCCCTTGCCCTCGATATCCTTGAAGAGGGCCCATGCCTGATCGGCGATAGACTGGGTGAGGTTTTCGATATAGTACGAACCGCCGGGTATGTCGGCCACCTGATTGAAGCGCGACTCCTCTTTAAGCAACAGCTGCACGTTGCGGGCAATGCGCGACGAGAACTCAGAGGGAGCCTCGAAAGCGGCGTCGAAAGGCAACACCTCTATCGATGAGGCACCGCCTATGGCTGCACTCATGGCCTCGGTAGTGCCGCGAAGCATATTGACATAGGGGTCGTAAACAGTAGCATTGAACAGCGAGGTGACCGCGTGGGCCTTCATTTTGAGCGAGCACTCGCGCTCGGGGTTGTACTCTTTGACGATGGTGGCCCAGAGCATGCGAGCCGCACGGAACTTGGCCATCTCCATGAAGTAATTGGAGCTGACGGCGAAGTTGAACTTGATGTTGCGGGCTGCCTGGTCGGCGCTAAGGCCGGCATCCGTCATCTGCACCATATATTCGTGTGCCACAGAGAGCGACAGGCCAAGCTCCTGAACGATGGTAGAGCCGCAATTGTTGAAGATGGTGCCGTTAACACCCACAAAACGCACACGGCGATATTTGTCATATTTCTTTATCAGCTCGACGATGCCGCTGTCTGATATAGAGGCACCGCAGCTGCGTCCTTTGAGAGTGAGTTTCTTGCCTATGGGGTCGATGTTGAACGAGGCGCGAACATCTTCCGACTGCAAGCCGGCCTTCTCGACCTTTTCCATAAACAAAGCGGCCACACCTGCCACGCCGCAACCCTCGAAGTTAAGCTCTACGGCCTTGATTTCTATGCCCGACAAGAGCTTTTCGAGATCATGAGCCGAAAAATCTTTCTTCACCTTGAAACAGATAGAGTCGGCACCTTTCATGAGCGCATCGAGCGCCTGTTTGTTGGCCTCCTCGGGCGATTCGACCTTGACGGTCTGACGGATAAGCCAGTTATTGCTCTCCGACACGCCGCGAACGTACGGGAACTGACCGGGCTTGCTTGCCATGTGACGTATGCCTTCCAAGTTTTCGGCACGATAATAGGGACGCACATTGAAGCCCTCCATCGTTTTCCAAACCAACTTCTTGTCATAGTCGGCACCCTTTAAGTCTTTGGCTATCACCGCTTCCCAATCGGCTGTAGAGACCGCAGGAAACTCGGTGAAGAGCTTCTGGTGCTTTGATTCTGCCATAATATTTATAGTTTAATTAGATTTTACCTTCTGCAAATTTAACTATATTTTCTTATTTGAGAACAAAATTATTACGGGAAATTTAGATGTCGCTTTCGGATTGTTCCCATACGCTGTGGCAAGAAGCCCGGCCATCGTGCCGGCAATGACGTCACATATCCGCACAAAAAAAGGAGGCTTCACACCTCCTTCAATATGACTGACGCTCTGTCGCGCTATCGTTTCTTGACGTTATTGTTGCGGTAGACCGTCTTTTTGTTGTTCTGCTTCTTGCGATTATTGCTGTTCTTGGGCAACTGTTTGGCCTGACGATAGAGCTTGGTGCCGCTAAGGCTCTCTTCGTCGAGCGATAGCACGCCGTTAGAGAAGCGGGCCATGTCTTCCAATATGACCTCGTTTGAGGGATACTCGTCGTCATACTCGAAAGCCTTGAGCTTCATAAACTTGGCTATATCGACAGCCACAGCATCGCGCTCTTCGGCATCTTCTATCTCTACAACGGCGTCGATAACGGCACGTATATTGCGCCCGTACTGTTTGTGGGCGAAGTCGCGACGGGGATAGCTTATCTTGGAGGGGCTGTAGGTGAGCGTCTCCTCAGAGGGTATCGGATAGGGGCTGTCTACATCGAGGTCGAAGCCGGCCATTATAAAGAGGTGGTCCCATAGCTTATGGCGGAAATCGACCGTGTCGCGCAGATGGGTGTTGAGGTTGCCCATCACCCCAATGACGGCATGGGCCTGATTGGTGCGAAGGTCACGGTCTTTTATCTGGCGCAGACCCGCCACCATGTCGTGGATATGACGCCCATACTCGGGCAAAACAAGCTTCTTGCGCTGAGAGTTATAGTTCTTGAAATCCATAGTGATATCGCAGTAAAAACAGCCTCTGGCACCCCCGACGGGAGACATAACGGCTATTTTTTCGTCGTTTCGGGCTTTGTTATTGAAAAATTGGTTACCTTAGTTGCCGTTTTAAGACCCTCACAGGTCACAAACAAACATCATGCAAATATAACGTTTTTTTATTAGCGATGGATAAAATTCTTGTCATTGACGACGAAAGAGTGATCAGAAACACACTCAAAGAGGCCCTCGAATATGAGGGTTACAAGGTGGATCTCGCCGCCGACGGAGCCGAGGGTCTTGAGATGGTGAGCAAAGAGAAATACGGGCTGGTGATATGCGATATCAAGATGGAGGGCATGGACGGTCTCGAATTTTTAGAGAAGGTCACCGGCTTTGACAACTTCACATTCCCCGTGATAATGATATCAGGTCACGGACACGTGCAGATGGCTGTCGACTGCGTCAAGATGGGCGCATTCGACTTCATCGAGAAACCTCTCGACCTAAACGTGATATTGATGCGCGTGCGTAACGCCATGGAGAAGAAAGAGGGCGTGGCAAAGGCCCGCCGCAAAATCAAAGGCAAGCAGACACCTGCCGAAGGGTTAGACGAGATAATAGGCAACTCGCCGGCAATCACCAATATAAAGAAGCTGATGAGCAAGGTGGCCACCTCAGAGGCCCGCGTGCTGATAACGGGCAGCAACGGCACCGGCAAAGAGTTGGTGGCCCGCGGAATACACCGAATGAGCCACCGCAGCTCGGCACCATATATAGAGGTCAACTGCGCCGCCATCCCCAGCGAGCTTATCGAGAGCGAAATGTTCGGGCATGAAAAAGGTGCCTTCACCAGCGCCGACAAACAACGCAAAGGAAAGTTCGAACTGGCCGACGGCGGCACCCTGTTTCTCGACGAGATAGGCGACATGAGCCTGCCGGCCCAGGCCAAGGTGCTGCGCGCCCTACAAGAAGGCAAGATAACACGCGTGGGGGCCGACAAAGACATCGAGGTCAACGTGCGCGTGATAGCGGCAAGCAACAAGAACTTCGCCGAAGAGATACGCAACGGCAACTTCAGGGAAGACCTATACCACAGACTCAGCGTCGTGGTGCTACATGTGCCGGCACTGGCCGACAGACGCGAAGACATACCTCTGCTGGTAAGCCATTTCATCAAACGAGTGTGCGACAAAGAGAACGTACCCCCAAAAGAGATAACCCAAGGTGCCCTCGACATGCTGTCTGAAATGCCGTGGACGGGAAATGTTCGCCAGCTACTAAACATTGTCGAACGCCTGGTCGTATTCACCAAAGATGAAGACAAAGCCATTGACGAAAACGACATACAAGCTTACGTCATTGACATGCAATCAGTAATGTAGGATATATTGCCGGGGATGGCGGGCGGTCTCTGCACGGTATGCCTTGCCGGAACTGCGGTAATACCTTGCCGGGACTGCCTGTCATGTTTTGCTGGAACTGCCTCCGGCGGCCCTTCCGGGGGAGGGGTCGCGGACCCCGTTTTGATATGTTTGAGGAACAACTA
>JAIECQ010000071.1 GCA_029068395.1 Rikenellaceae bacterium | reverse complement strand
AAGGAGCCACGGGCCGAGCCTGCGGGGGCAAGCGTGAAAGTGACGCGCTTCACCGCCGTGACTTAGTCACTGCCTGTAATTACTTGGCGGGGTTACGGGCCTCCGCGGGGGGAGGGTCGGCCCGTTGCGGCTCGTACCTCGCCGCCCTGCCGGCGCGGAAGCCTGCCGGCGCAAAAACAGCCTGTGTAAAAAGCCCCGCAAAAGCATCTATGTTAAATGAAGGTGTGCGGTTTCGCTTCACTCAGACCGCCCTGCCGGATTTCCTGCCGGTGCGGGGTGGGCCGGCGCCAGCGCCGGCCGCACTATGTGAGTGTAGGGGCGTGATGAAATTAGGCCGTGAGGCGAGAAACAGGCGGAGCGCTTTGGCTGTTGCTTTTAGCAAGACTTTGTAGCTTACGGTTTGGTTTTGTGCCTGTGCTGGCGGGGCGTCTGTTCGGGTTGCGCACTTAACGTGCTTTTAGCGTGAAGGAGCCACGGGCCGAGCCTGCGGAGGCAAGCGTGAAAGTGACGCGCTTCACCGCCGTGACTTAGTCACTGCCTATAATTACTGAGCGGGGTTACGGGCCTCCGCGGGGGGAGGCGAGGCCCGTTGCGGCTCGTGCCTCGCCGCCCTGCCGGCGCAAAAGCCTGCCGGACACAAAAGCCTGCGAGCACAAAAACTACCTGTGCAAAAAGTCCCCGCAAAAGCATCTCGGTTAAATGAAAGTATGCGGTTTCGCTTCACTCAGACCGCCCTGCCGGCCCCAAGCCTGTCGGTACAAAAGTCCTTGCGGTGCAAATCTTCCCGAAACAAAAATCACCAATTCCAAAACCCTGCCGCCCAACCAATAATGTCTCTCTAATTCCGTGGAGTTTCCCGCTGTCGGTTACCGCGACGCAGATTCGTCCGGTACGTTGTACTACGCGGGTGTGTACGGACACTATTGGTCGTCAGTTGCGTACAGTTCTAACGGCGCATACCACCTGGGCTTCAATAGCGGTCTTTTGCGCGTGGGTAGCAACAATAAGCAGGGAGGTTTTAGCGTGCGTTGTGTCCGCTAAATATTAATACTTTGGTTCTTTGATTTCTTTGATTCTTACCCGAGGGCTTGTGTAAGCGGTGGGCCAGCGCTGGCCGTGATTCAGTTGTGTATGCTTTTGCTGCATTGCCCGCTATGCTTTGCCTCTCTGCTGTTATTGTTTCTGTTTTGCTTCCACGTTTTTCCGTAGAGCGTCCTGCCCCTGCCTAATATCTTTCAGGCACCAACCCAAGGGCCAAAAACGAAAAAGAGGAGTAAAGGTGTGAGACCCGAGTCGAACACCTTTACTCCTCTTTTTCGTACTTCCGCCTTAGTTTGTCCTCAAAAATATCAAAACGGGGTCCGCGACCCCTCCCCCGGAAGGGCCGCCGGAGGCAATGCCAGCAAATCAAAACGGCAGTGCCAGCAAACCATCATCCGCAATACGGCAATCATAACCGTTATAGCAAAGCAAACAGGTTTGCTTTTGCACTTGCTTATTGTTATCTTTGTGCCCAAACTCTGACAATATAATGAAGATAGATCTATCCAAGGTCATACGCGACAAGAACGAGCGTCTTTATCGCCGCTTGCCGGGCTTTGTGATAAAGGCTTTGGCGCGCATCATACACGAGGACGAGATTAACGATGTTCTTACCCGTTTCGGTCACCTCGACGGAGTGGCGTTCGTCACTGCCGTGCTTGACGACTTTGCTATCAGCAGGTCGTGGAGCGGTCTGGACGACATACCCGACGGTCGTTACATCTTTGCGGCCAACCATCCTCTGGGAGGTCTTGACGCCTTTGTGTTGGCCGAGGCGGTGGCCCGCAGGTTTGGTGATGTGAGGTTGGTTGTCAACGACGTGCTGATGAAGCTCGATCCCTTGAGGTCTATATTCACGCCTGTAAACAAATACGGCTCTCAAAACCAAGACTATTACAGGATGTACAACGAGCTTTTCGCCTCTGACCTGCCGGTGATATATTTCCCTGCGGGGCTGTGTTCCCGGCGCATAGGCGGTGTCATTAGTGATGTCGACTGGAAGAAAAACTTCGTTCAGAAGGCCGTCGATAGCGGTCGCGACATAGTGCCCGCATTTGTCGATGCTGTCAATTCGCCCCGTTTTTACCGTGCTGCCTCGCTGCGTAAAAAGCTGGGTATAGGTGTCAATCTTGAGTTGGTGCTTCTGCCCGGAGAGCTGTTTGCCAAGAGGGGGGCGACCATAAACCTGCGTTTTGGCAAGCCTGTGCCACATAGCGTCCTTAGAGGCGGACGGCATGCTGCCGTAGAGGCGGCGGAGCTTAAAAAAATGTGCTACGATTTGTGAAGTTAAGCTAAAAGGATTATCTTAGACGCTCAATCGCAATTTGATTCTATGGAAGAAGAACGGATAATAGAACCCGTTGACAGGGAGCTTTTACGTGCAGAGCTTACCGAAGATAAAATGATACGCCGCACACGAAACGGCGGTAATGAGATATATGTGACAACGGCCTCAGTCTCGCCCTCTGTTATGCGAGAGATAGGGCGGTTGCGCGAGGAGGCCTTTCGTGATGCGGGTGGAGGCACCGGCAAATCTCTCGACATAGACGTTGACGACATAGCCCCTGAGGGTTACCGTCAGCTTATAGTGTGGGATCCCGACGCCTCAGAGATAATAGGCGGTTACCGTTACATTGTCTCTAATAGCTCGCACCCCACCAACATATCGACCGAGCACTATTTCGAATTCACCGACAGGTTCAGGTCAGACTATCTGCCCCGCCTCATAGAGTTGGGCAGGTCGTTCGTGCAGCCTCGTTATCAGGGACGGCGTGGCGGTATCAAGTCGCTCTATGCGCTTGATAACCTGTGGGATGGGCTTGGTGCCTTAGTGGCCGCCTTTCCCGATATGAACTACTTTTTGGGTAAGGTGACCATGTATGCCAATTATGATGTTGAAGCCAGAAATAAACTGCACTATTTCCTTGACAAGTATTTTCGTGACACTGAGGGACTTGTGCTGCCTAAGCATCCGCTGCCAGCCCAGTGGGACACCGCCTCTATGGAGCGCATATTCACAGGTGACGATTACGCCGCCGACCACAGGATACTGACGCAACAGCTACGCTCGCACGGGGTGACCATCCCCCCCATGATAAACGCTTACATGAACCTCTCGTCGACCATGAAGGTGTTCGGTACTGTTGTCAATCCCGACTTTGGAGAGGTGTTTGAAACAGGAATACTGATAACCATTGCCGACATATATCAGTCAAAGAAAGAACGCTATCTGCCGTGATATCTTAGAGGCCGGTCTGCCGGTGTGAGGTGGGCGCGGGCTTTCCACCGGTGTAAGATATAGGCGGACTTTGGCCGTTTTCGATACACCCGAAGTCTGCCTGTAGTATGCAGGGGGTGATTACTTTCCGGGCTCCTGCTTTTGCTTTTCGGCCTCTTTTTCTTCGGCGGCGCGCTTTTCCTCTTCTGTCAGACGGGCGCACTCTTCGGCTATGGCGTCGAGTCCCTCTTGGCCTATGCGCTTGCGGAAGTGTACCAGTTCGGAGGCGTTGCACGGAAAGGCGGGCACGAACTCATTCATGCCGCAGAAGTATTGAAAGTAGGCGTTTTCGCTCCATTGCTCCACTACAACCTCGTCAGATATCTTGCGTAATATCTTGAGCATCAGAAGCCCGCACATCAGACGGATGGGCTTGCCCGGCCTGCCGTTGTTGTGGCAATACAGCGGTGAGAACATGTTTTCAAACCTCTGCCAGTTAACCTTGTGTGCCAATCGGTATAATACGTGCCGCTGGTTTAACATGTCGTCGAGAGAGGCGAATAGCGATTGTGCGGTGCCGCTTGATTTTATCATGACTTAAATGCGTTTTGTGACAAAGATACGAAGAATTCGTGAGATTCGGGCAGATTTTGGTGGAATAAAGTAAGTGGTTGGAGACTAAAGGAATTGGGTGTTGAATGACTGTATTCTTCCTTTCTCCCAAAAAGCGGGATATTGAGAGGTTATGAGGTAATTTTGCTACCTATCCGTTGCCTTTTTTAGTGTCAATCCGGTGGTGAAAACGTAACGGAATCCACCCTGATTTTGCTTCTGCCATCTCAAAGAACCCTTGTTTGCGAGAGCGAAGATACGCATAATTTTCCGTGTATCGGGTAAATATGCCTATTGTTCTCTGTTTCAGGGGTCTGTTTCTATGTTTTGCCATATTTTTCATGCCGACAGGTAACTCTATACCGGTTAATTTTACAATTAAAAGTATAGAGCTATGAATCAAGAAGATGTAAGGGTTTCGTTACTGCGGAATTGATCAAGAATGCCATGCTGGGTATCGGTGAGAAGAAACTGACCTTACTGGCTCTGTTTACGGAACATAACGAGGAGTTCAAGAAAAGGATCGGTGTGGACCGGGAGAAAGGGAGCTACGAAAGCTATACCCGTTCCTACAGACATTTGCATGAGTTTATACGGGATAAAAAGAAAACGGAAGATGTCACCTTGAAAAGCCTCGACCAGGATTTTTATGATGATTTCGAGTTGTTCCTGCGAAGCGATTGCGGTATGCAGCAGAAGACCGTGCATGAACACTTGTACCGCTTGAAAAGATGACCAAACGCGCCTTGAGCCAGGGAACATTACGGCGTGACCTTACGATGAACTGCATCCGGCACTGCCGAAGCGCAAAAGCCGTCATCTGAAATACGAGGACCTGACGAAACTGATGGCGACACAACTCGACAAACCCAACCTGCAACGTGTCCGCGACTGGTTCATCTTTTCGACGTTCACCGGTCTGGCTTATGCCGACCTGAAACGTTTGTCGTAAAAGGATATCATACAGAAGGAGGACGGAAGCCGGTGGATTCATATCCGGAGAAAAAAGACGGATGTCGCCTCTTATGTCCGGTTGTTGGATATTCCATTGCGGATTATAGAGAAGTACAAATCGGAACGATGTAGCGATAAGATTTTCAACGTGTATTGCCGTAGTTATCTGATTAAACTCACGAAAGAGGTCGGCGAACAATACGGATTCTACATGACCTTCCACAAGGCCCGGCATAATTTCGGAACGCATATCACGCTCTCGCTGGGTATTCCGATAGAAACCGTGAGCCGTATGATGGGACACACCAGCATCACGACTACCAAGATCTATGCCGAGGGGGAAAGCCGGAAAGTGGACGAGGACACGAAAGCCTTGCGGGAAATGTCGGCAAAACGGCCGATAAACCTCTTCGAAGAAGTTATCGCCAAGCCCAAGCGGAAAAGAAGGACTGTGTAAACAAGCGGCAATAAAAATGAGAGGAACAATCCGTGTTACCGGGCTGTTCCTCTCGTATTGTTCCGCGGAAACCGCTTGCTCAGGTCATAACCATTTCCGTTGTTCGTCAAGGCACTTTCTATGCGCCTCTTCCAGCAGTTGCTGAATTTCCGATTCCTTGTACAGCACCTTGCCTTGTATCAGGTAGTAAGGCATGATGCGCAATGACCGGTATTCCTGCAAGGTGCGGCGACTGATACGCAGGAGCTTTGCCAGTTCCACATCGTTCATGAAACGTTCGCCGTTGAACGAGCGTTGACAGTTCGGTTCCATTTTCTTCAGTGCCCTGCCGGTATTCTCCAGACGGCGGAGAAGGTCGGCCACACGCGGGTCTTGTTTGTCAATGAAATAGTGGCTCATAGCTTCTTTGAATTTGCATGATAATACGACTGTAATACTTTCTCCACATCTTCCGGCTTGTAGAACAGCTTGTTCTTGATCCTGCCGAAAGGCAGTAAGCCTTTGGCGCGGTATTCTTGCAGGGTACGTTTCGATATGCCGAGAATGTCGCATACCTCCTGCTTGTCCAGCCATTTTTTTCAGGCCGAGGTCTTCCTGCCGTTTGCAGAGCAGGTCGGCCTTTTCCTCGATGGTTTTCACACGCGCCATGAGCGCGTCGAAAGTCCGGATGTCCATACTGATAATTTCCATCGCGATTCTTCATTTTAATTTGTTAAACATTGATTCTGTTTCGCTCCATTTCCGCGAGGGAGAGCCTGCCTTTGCGGTTAAGAAACTCCTTGACCTCGGATGACCTGTAATAGGTGCGCCCGTCTATCATGTAGTAGGTCACGAGTTTCTTCTGACGATACCGTGCAAGGGTGCGTTTCGTGATACCGAGCAGCTCGCACATGTCCTGATTATCCAGCAGCTTGTCGCCGTCAAGGGCGGAAGTCTGCCGGTTCATGCGGCCCAGTTTGTCTTCAATCTTGTCAAACCGTTCCATAATCTGGTGAAGCATCATCTGGAAGGTCTCACGGTCTATCTGTATCATAATATGATCTGTCTTTAGAGTGTAAATAATGACTGATTACACCTTGTCGCGCAACAGGTTATACTATGATATAGGGCTAATGGCGTACCAATGACCCTGTATTCCAGGGAATGACACAGGCATTCCGCTGAAATACAGCGAAATAAAAAATATTGGAGGAAAATTTGTGATGGAAAAGAGGCTTGCAAAATGCAAGGATTCCCGCAATGTGCAAGTTACATCTTGCGAGGATCGCGATAAATCAATCGGCAGATGCCGTTGGAGAAGGCCGTGGCTTTATGCAACCGCCATTGCAGAGAGGGAAGAATGTTTTGTATGGAAGTTCCCCGGCCGGAGGAAACGGGAAGCTTTAAGACGTTTTTCTTTACTTTGAAATGCAATTGATGTCTGCTCGTCCAGACTTGTAATCAACGTGCGTAGCTTCCCGTTGAGTTCACGGTTGTGTAACCGCAGGCTGTCCGTATAGGTCTCAATGTTTCTTCTGCGTTCTTCCTGCAAGGAAATAAGCTCGTTGCCCCGTGCTCTCTCTTTTGTATTACCGGATGGCAATTGTACGGTTTCCTTGCCTCCGAAGAATCCGGCTATCCCTTTTTTCTTGCGGATGACGGTACGGGAAGTATTTGCTTGTGATGTGACAAGTGAATATTGACCGGCCAGCAGACTGTCGATTTGCTTTTGTTGCAGGAAAATTTCTTTCATTCGCAACAGATGTTCCTCTTTGTTAAGCAACAGGATACGAAGGGAATCAACCTGTTCCGGACGTACAAATTCCTTGCATTGCTCACGTAAAATTTGCAGTAGGGAATCCGCTTTCAGACGACGTGTACGATATAACTCACAATCTTTCTCGGTCCACGTCATGACGGATTCTCCGAAAGTCGCAAGCACGGTGATATGGCGATGGGTAGTGCTGATATTGCTTTGCGTCTGGAATATGGTTATCGACTCCAGCTCTATCTCCGCCACGCGCTTACGTTCATGTAAAACAATGGCGACCATACTACCGATAATCGCCATTAGAAGAAAATATCCTACAAATATCTTATGCTGCAACAGTAATTTCATTAGTTTTTGAGTCTTTATTATATACTATTGAGCCTTTATGGTTCCGCTCAGCGGGTCGAACCGCATGGCCTGGTTGCTGAACAAACGTTCTATATAACCGCTCCGCCGCATCTCGTCGGTCGGCAGGCACGACAGCCGGGGTGGGTCGATCAGCGCGATACTGTCGGCGAGCGACAGGGCGATGTCGAGCTCGTGGGTTGAAAAGAGGATACACTTGCCCTCGTCGTGCGCCAATCGCGCCAGTAGCGAGCAAAGTTCGTAACGGTTGGGCAAGTCGAGGAACGAGGTGGGCTCGTCGAGCAGGATGACGGGCGTCTGTTGCGCCAGTGCGCGGGCGATCATGATGCGCTGGCACTCGCCGTCCGACATCTTATCCATCGTCCGATGTGCATAAGCCTCCATTCCCACCGAGGCGAGCGACCGTGCCACGATCTCCTTGTCGGCATCCTGCATCCGTCCTATCCAGTCGGTGTAGGGAGCACGGCCGACGGCTACCACGTCCTCGCATTTAAGGTTGGCGATACGCGTGCGCTCTGTCGTGACGAATGCCAGCTTCTTTGCCATTTCGTCGGCTCTCATGTCGGAAATATCACGTCCGTCGAGCAGAATTTCACCCGAATAGCGGCGGTTGAGCCCCGCTATGGCGCGCAGCAGCGTCGATTTGCCCGTGCCATTGCGTCCGATAAGGGCCGTCAGCGAGCCTTTCGGGATTGTGGTCTCCACTTCGCGGAGCAATGTGCGCTCGCCGTAACCGATGGAAAAATCGTACAGTCGTATCATGCCGTAAAGGATTTGTTGCGCAACACCACCCACACGACAATCGGGATTCCCAATAACGCGGTAATGGCGTTTACGGGCAGGGTAAACAATTTGGAAACGAGGTCGCAAAGGAGCAGCACCGCCGCACCCGAAAGAAGGGTGCCCGGCACGAGCACGCGGTGGTCGCCGTTGCGGAACAGCATCCGCGCGACATGGGGCATGGCCAGTCCGACGAAACCTATCGGCCCGCAGAACGCCGTGACGGTGCCGGCAAGCAGCGTCGTCGAGAGAAACAGCAGCCCCCGCGAACGGCGGATGTTCAGCCCCATCGTCACGGCGTACTCCTCGCCGAAGAGCAGCAGGTTGAGCGGTTTGATCGTGATTACCGCCAGCAGTAAGCCGGCGACGACCGACGGCACGAGGACGGCGAGCTGTTGCACGGTCACGTCGCCCAGCGACCCCATCGTCCAGACGACGAAGGCTTTCAAGGCCTCCTCTTTGCTTAGGTATTGCAGTATCTGCACCACGGCGCCCACGCCCGACGAGAACATCATGCCGAGGATGAGGATGACCATGATGTCCTTGATGCGGTGGCCTACAGCAGCGATTACGAGCAGCACGGCGGCCGCTCCTGCCCATGCGGCCGTGGCGATGCCGATCGTCGAACCCACGCCGGCAAGCACCACGAGCGCCACGCCGAGGCTCGCGCCCGAACTGATGCCGAGCACGTAGGGACCTGCCAGCGGGTTGCGGAACAGCGTCTGCATCTGCAAGCCGCTGACCGACAGCGCCGCGCCCGCCAGCAGAGCCACAATTGCCTTTATCAGGCGGATGTTCAGGACGATTTTCGCCGTCGCTTGCGGACAGTCGCCGCCCGTCAGTGCCGCCCATACGTCGTCGAGGGGGATGCGCACGGCACCGACGGCCAGATCCAGCAGAAAGAGGCCGACCGTAAATGCGGACAAGGTTGCGAACAATATAGCAGAGCGGGAGCGCATCTATTTCAGTCGTTTGTAATAGACGAAATCCTCCTCCGCGAGTTCGGGGTGAAATATCTTGATAAGGTCGCGCAGCACGAGTTCGGGGTGCACGACGCCCGATTCGAAGTAGTCGTTGCCTCCGGCGGCGTTGGTGCGGGCGTTGTTGTTATAGACGTATCCGTT
>JAIECQ010000070.1 GCA_029068395.1 Rikenellaceae bacterium | reverse complement strand
TTTTGTTGCTTGTAGATACCAATTGGAATAATATTCCAATTGGTATCTACAAATAAAACCTTTCTATCACTAAACTTATTTAATGTTAAATGAATGAAATGTGGAATCCCTTCAAAACAATATACTATATAATCAATAGGTGGTATTATTCCATCTTCAGATAAGAACGGTTCAACAATAATCCTCGGAGACATACGCTTATAAGCCCATTCAAGACTTATATAATAGTGATTATATTTTAGAGCATTATTTATCTTTTTATAGCAGCCAATTCGTCAAATTTATTTTTATCAATACATATAATTACAGAATTACAATCGTGTGTATTGAAACACGGACAGTTGTACATGTCATGCGTGTTCGCATCTATAGCACAAACACAATAACACACTGATTACCTACAGCAAGCCCACAGTCATTCATAATCATTCAGAGACATTCATCCTTTGCACCTACACCAACACACCAAAACTTTAACATACTTTAACTATGATTGAAGGACCAAAGGTTACCTCAGAGCAAAAGCATAAAAAATCAAAAACATTGTCATATCTACAAAATGCTGTAACTTTGCACCCTCTGCGGCAGCTGATGCGTCGCACATACCAACCAAGCCTCAAACAAAGCGACATGACGATAAAGACAGAACGACTGACCCTGCGTCCGTGGCATGACAGCGATGCCGAGGCACTGTTCAAATATGCGCAAGAGCCAGAGATAGGACAATCTGCCGGCTGGCCTGCCCATAAGTCTCAGCAAGAGAGTCTTGAGGTTATAAGGACGGTATTTTCAGCACCCGAAACCTATGCCGTAGTGCCTGACCTGACGGGCGAGCCCGTAGGCTGTGTCGGGGTGGTACCCCCACGCACAGGTACCGACCAAGCGACGCTCCGACATGAGGCGGCTCATATACAGGCCGAAATAGGATACTGGATAGGCAAACCCTACTGGGGCATGGGTTTTATACCCGAGGCCGTAGATGCACTCATAAAACATCTGCACGAAAACCTGCACACAGAGCTATTTTGGATAGCCCTGTTCGAGGGTAATGACAAATCGCGCCGTGTGGCCGAGAAGTGCGGCTTCACCTATCACCACACACATAACGACGGGGTCTGCGCAGAGCACTTCTACATCAAGACCGTCACCCGCACCACATATTCACTGTAACAGACAACTACAATGCAGCCGTCATGCCAGCTCTGTATTATTGCCCTGTCAAGGCACAGAAACCATCTTTATTGAAACGATAGTATGCCTCTATGTTCTGCGGGGTGTCGTTTTCAAGCAACAGAAGCATCTCTTTGGTAAATTCAAGCACTGCCGAGCCGTTCGCAGTCACTATACGCCTGTCAGAGACCGCCTGCCTGTGGATGTAACCTTGCGGATCGTACCCTGCCCCACCCCATAACCTGAGCTGATCGATGCCGTTGCCGGTGTGCCTTATGCCGTTGAGAAGTCCGCAGCGGGCCATGAAAGAGGCGCCGTTGCATATCGCTCCCACTATCTTGCCATTCTCTACGGCACCTCTTACTATAGGCTCAACCTCTGCGGCAACGGGCGTAAGCCATCCGAATCCGCCAACCAGCACAAGGGCGGCATAATCGTCAGGCATGGCATCCAACGAGTAATCGGGCAACACACCAAACCCGCCTATGGCCTTTACCTGACCCATGGTAGGCGCCACTATCTTGTTTACATACTTGGGATTATCATTGAGTGACATGCCGTCACTGCTCGCGCTGACAGCCTCCATCAGATAGACCATCTCGTGTGAGGCGAAATCGGGCAACAAAAGGTAAAGAACAGTCTTTGACATAGTTAATACATTTAAAATATCTGCGGCCCAGAGACGTTTTCCCAACAAACAACAGAGGCCAGACAGACATGACAAAGATACAATTAAGCGAGAGCAAAAGCAAACGATAGTTTGGTTTTGCCGAGCGGAAGTATCTTAAAACCGCCAGGTTAAAGATACGAATAAGCCGAGTGGCAAGCAAATAAAATTTGCTTGACCGAGGCGAAGTATCTAAGGCGACAGCCAAAGATACGATTAAGCGAGAGCAAAAGCAAACGATAGTTTGGTTTGGCCGAGCGTGAGTATCTTGAAACCGTCAGGTTAAAGATACGAATAAGCCGAGTGGCAAGCAAATAAAATTTGCTTGACCGAGGCGAAGTATCTAAGGCGATAACCAAAGATACGATTAAGCCGATAGCAAAAGCAAACTTGTTGGGTCTTGCCGAGCGTGAGTATCTTAGACCGTCAGGTCAACGATACGAAGAAGCCGAAAGGGGGCAAATTTTATTTGCCTGACCGGGGCGGAGTATCTAAGGCGACAGCCAACGATACGAATAAGCGAGGGCAAAAGCAAACTTGCCGAGCTATCTAAGGCGACAGCCAAAGACAACAATCAATTTCTGCTTTCTCCCCATGCCATAACAGAAATATGATATTGCAACTTCACAGTGATTTCACTATCTTTGTCCCCTCTGCTCCAACGGCGAGACACGCGACATGAAAGAGGTAAAACCCGAAGAAACTACACGTGCATACGCATTTGACATGTGGTTGAAGGCTCCCATGCCCATGGTGACACTGTTCAAAAGACTCGACGTATCGCCCATCGTAAGAGTGAAACGCCGAAACAGACTCAAATTCAACATGCTGATGTGCTGGTGCATAGGACGTGCCGCCGGCAAAGTGAAAGAGTTTTACACCCTCCCCGTTGCCGACAAGCTGATGGAGTACGACACTCTGGCCGTCAGCACCATCGTCGCCAACAGCGCAGGAGGGATAAACTCATGCGACATACCCTGCTCTGACGATTTGTCTGCATTCAACGCCGACTATCTGAGACTGACCCGTCAGTGTGCCGAAAGATGCCAGAACCACGACCTTGACGACAGCATGGTAATAGGCACCTCGGCCCTTGCCGAATGCGAGATAGAGGGCGCCGTAGGCATCTACTCAGGCATATTCAACAACCCGTTCCTGATATGGGGACGGTATCGCAGGCATCTGTTCAAGACCACTCTCACCCTGTCGTTTCAGTTTCACCACACCCAGATGGACGGAGCACACGCCGCCCGATTCTTAAGTCTGCTGCAAAGAGAGATAGACGCCCTGAAATGACCTGACGGCTGTCTTGTAGGCGATAGCGTGCAAAATAGTCGGCATCGGAAGCGGAGAAAAATAAAAATTTTGCTAACTTTGTCAATAGGTGCCGATATTGCCGCCTTATAACTTAACAGCGTCGCCATGTTACTGCAAGACCGACTTAAAGCATACAACCTCATATTGGCTTCGGGTTCTCCGCGCCGCCATCAGCTGCTCAAAGAGGCGGGGCTGTCATTCTGTCCCGCACCACGCTACAGTGTCGACGAGAGCTATCCCGACGACATGCCCGCCCAAGAGGTGGCCGCCTATCTGAGCGCCATGAAGGCAGAGCATTATCCCTTCAAAAAGGGAGACAAAGACATCATAATAACCGCCGACACCACTGTTGTGGTCGACGACAACGTATTGGGCAAACCCATAAACCGAGAGCACGCCACCGACATGTTACGCATGCTCAGCGACAAATGGCACACCGTCATAACAGGCGTAACGTTCATCATATCGGGCCAGGCCCACACCTTTTCCTCGTCCACACGCGTCAAGTTCAAGGCGCTGACAGACGAAGAGATAGGCTATTACGTCAACAACTTCTCTCCACTCGACAAGGCCGGCTCATACGGCATTCAGGAGTGGATAGGTTATATAGGCATAGAGTCTATAGACGGGTCGTACTATAATGTAATGGGGCTTCCCGTACAGAGGGTATGCACCGAGCTGGAGCGGCTGCTGAGCCTGTAGAGACAAAGGGCTGAGTCGGCTTCGGGCTGGCAGCCAACGCATATCCTTTACTGCGCACTACCCTCCCCGGTTTGGTTTGTCGCATAATTATAGTACCTTTGTTCCGGTCGTGACCGCCATTCACAATGGGTTTAAGAACACGTTTTTACAAACACATAAAATAGACAGACATGATAAGAAGGACACTGACAACGCTTTTATTCTCTGTTGCAGCCATCGTAGCCTTTGCAGAGGAGGGCATGTGGCTGCCGAGCGTCATAGGCTCGGCCCGTCTGGCCGACATGCAGGCCAAAGGGCTGAAACTGACGGCGCAAGACCTCTATGACATTAACCAGGCATCGCTCAAGGATGCCATAGTACACTTGGGCGGGTGCACCGGTGAGGTCATATCCGACCAGGGACTCATGCTCACCAACCACCACTGCGGATATGGCAACATACAGAAGCACAGCACCGTAGAGCACGACTATCTGACCAACGGATTCTGGGCCATGAGCCATGCCGAAGAGCTGCCCAACCCCGGCTACACCGCATCGTTCCTCAAATATATGGAAGATGTCACAGAGCAAGTCAACAAAGGGGTAAAGAGCAACATGACTCCCGAACAAGCCTCTGACAAGCGTGCCGCCAACATAAAGAAGATAATAGCCGCCGCAACCAAAAACAACGGTTACAGGGCCACTGTAGAGTCGTTATATTATGGCAATCAGTATTTTATGTTCGTCTATGAGACCTATCGCGACGTACGTCTGGTTGGCTGTCCTCCCTCGGCGATAGGCAAGTTCGGCGGCGACACCGACAACTGGATGTGGCCCCGTCACACCGGCGACTTCTGCCTGTTCCGCATATATGCCGACAAAGACAACAAGCCTGCCGATTACAGCGCCGACAACGTGCCCTACACCCCCAAACGCTCGTTTGCCATATCGACCAAGGGCGTCAAAGAGGGCGACTTCACATTCATATACGGTTATCCCGGACGCACTTACGAATATATCACCTCTGACGCCGTGCGCTACATCGCCCAAAAAAGCAATCCCGCCAAAATAGCCCTTCGCACCGCCCGTCTGGATGTCATGAACAGATATCAGGGTGGCGACGCAGCGGTGCGCATCAAGTATGCGGCCAAGAATGCGAGCGTGTCTAACGCATGGAAAAAATGGCAGGGCGAGACCAAGGGTGTGGTAAGACTCGGCGTGGTTGCGCAGAAAGAGGCTCTCGAAGAGGCATTTGCCGAATGGGCGGCCGACAAACCGCAGTATGCCGGTCTGGTCGACTCTTTCAGCAACCTTTACGGTCAGCTCGAACCTTACGCCTTTGCCCTCGACTATTACAACGAGTCGGTGCGCGCCATTGAGCTGCTGCGCTTCGGCTCTATGATGTCGGCAGTGCCCGCCCAGCGCATGATGTCTGCCGCCAAAAGCTTCTACAAAGACTACCACCGTCCCATAGACGAAGAAATTGCCCGCAAGATGGTACGTGCGTTCGTCGACAATGTTGACAGCTGTTTTTGGACCTGCGACATGAAAGAGGCGGCCAACGACACCAACGCCTGGGTTGAAAAGATATTCTCAAACTCTATACTGACCGACTCGACAGCCGTCTATCAGCTCATAGAGAAAGACCCCGAGACTGCCCGCAAGGTATTTGCCGACGATGTGGCCACCTGCGCGTACGCCAACACCGCCAAGCTCATCAAAGAGAAGATACAACCCCAATATATGAGCCTTAACAAAGAGATAACAGCTCTTTACGGCAGCTACATGCGCGGACTCATGGAGTTTCAGCCCGAACGTCCGTTCTATCCCGATGCCAACTCGACATTACGCATAGCCTATGGCAAAGTAGGCGGATTCTCTCCCCGTGACGGCGTCGTTTACGACTGCGTGTCGACAATAGACGGCATCATGGAGAAAGACAACCCCGAGATATACGACTATAACGTGCCACAACGACTACGCGATCTGTACAAAAACAAAGACTACGGACGCTGGGAGGTCAACGGCACCGTACCCGTGGCCTTCATCGCCAGCAACCACACAACGGGCGGCAACTCGGGAAGCCCCGTGATTAACGGCAACGGAGAGCTTATAGGTCTCAACTTCGACCGTTGCTGGGAGTCGACAATGAGCGACATTGTCTTCGACGAGGAGTATTGCCGCAACATAGCCGTCGACATAAGATATGTACTGTTCCTGATAGACAAGTTTGCCGGCGCATCATACCTGCTCGACGAAATGAACCTCAAATAGGCAAACTACCTCGTTTTTGGGTTGCCGGCACTGCGGTGATGGTTTGCTGGAACTGCCGTTATTTTGCTGGCACTGCCTCCGGCGGCCCTTCCGGGGGAGGGGTCACGGACCCCGTTTTGATATGTTTGAGGAACAACTAAGGCGGTAGTACGAAAATAAGGAATAAAGGTGTTTCGACATGCGTCTCACACCTTTATTCCTTATTTTCGTTTTGGCCCTTGGGCTGAGTGCCTAAAGGATATTCAACATGGGCCATGACGCTCGGCGGAAAGGATGCGGAAACAAAACGGCAAAGCATAGCGGGCAGGGCGGCAAAAGCACGCACAACCGAACCGCCCGCCAGCGCCGGCCCAACTATGTCCCTTACGCAAGCCCTCGGGGAAGAATCAAAGAAATCAAAGAACCAAAGTATTAATATTTAGCGGACACAACGCACGCTCTGTCCGTACTGCTTACTTGTGCCATACACGCGCAAATTACTGCTATTGAAGTCCAGCTCGTACGCGTTGTTAGTATTAGACGTGTACGTAACTGACGACCAATAGTAGCCGTGCGTACCCGCGTAGTTCAACGTACCGGACGAATCTGTGCGGCGGTAACCGACAGCGGGAAACTCCACGGAATTAGAGAGACATTATTGGTTGGGTGGCAGGGGTTTGGGGTTAGTGGTTTTAAGAAACTTTGTTCCGCGTGGGCTTTTTGTACAGGTAGGTTTTGCACCGGCAGGGCGGTCTGAGTGTAACGAAACCGCACACTTTCATTTAACCGAGATGCTTTTGCGGGGGCTTTTTGCACAGGCAGGTTTTGCACCGCATGGCTTTCCGCACCGGCAGGTTTTTGGTCCGGCAGGGCGGCGAGGTACGAGCCGCAACGGGCCGACCCTCCCCCCGCGGAGGCCCGTAACCCCGCCAAGTAATTACAGGCAGTGACCAAGTCACGGCGGTTATGCGCGTCACTTCCCTGCTTGCCTCCGCAGGCTCGGCCCGTGGCTCCTTCTCGCTAAAGGGACGTTAGGAGCGCAACCGAAGCAGCCGCCCAGCCAGCACAGGCACAAAGCCAAACCACAAGCTACAAAGTCTTGCCAAAAGCTACAGTCAAAGCGCCCCGCATGTTTCACGCCTCACGGCTCAATTTCATCACACCCCCTACACTCGCCACGTGAGGCCGGCGCCAGCGCCGGCCCACCCCGCTCCAACAGGGCGGTCTGAGTTAAACGAAACCGCACACTTTCATTTACTTGAGATGCTTTTGCGATGGCTTTTTGCACAGATGGTTTTTGTACCGCATAGCTTTCCGCGCCGGCAGGGCGGCGAGGCACGAGCCGCAACGGGCCGACCCTCCCACCGCGGAGGCCCGTAATTCCGTCACGCAATTGTAGGCAGTGACTAAGTCACGGCGGTTATGCGCGTCACTTTCCCGCTTGCCTCCGCAGGCTCGGCCCGTGGCTCCTCCACGCCAAAGGCACGTACCGGCCAACCCAAGGTGCCGCACGTCTTTGTCACTCACCACGCAAGACCATCATCACGCTCTCGACCTCCACGCCGATGAGGCCGACCTGCGGTCGGCCCACAACCACCAAGGGAATGAAAGCAAAAGAAATGAGAGCACAAAGAATGAAAACACCAGTAAATAGCTATATCAATTAAGACAATCCATCGCGGTCTGAGTGAAACGAAACCGCACACAAATTCCTTATGTCCGGCATAACGAAGTATGCCGTAAGCCAAAATTCCTTATGACCGGGCTGAGGAACGAAGCCCGAGCGGCCCGGAGCCTCCCCCAACGGAGGGCCGCAGCCCCGCACAGCTATATATGACAGTGAATTAGGGGCGACAGTGATGCTCTTCATTTCCATGCTGTGCCCTCCGCAGGCTCCGGGGCGCTCTCCGTCACGCTTGTAGTTGCTTTGCCGCCCTGCTGTTATGTTTTCTGCTTTGTTTCCGCACCCTTTCCGTCGAGAGTCATGGCCCATATTGAATATCTTTCAGACGCTCAAGTCAAGGGCCCAAAACAGCTATCCCATAAATGTGTGAGACGTATGTCGAAACACATTTATGGGATAGCTGTAATTATCCGCTTAGTTGTTCCTCAAACATATCAAAACGGGGTCCGTGACCCCTCCCCCGGAAGGGCCGCCGGAGGCAGTGCCAGTAAACCATCACCGGCAGTTCCAGCAAGGACAGTGCCAGCAAACCAAAACAGCAGTGCCAGCAAGCCATCACCGCAGTGCGGCAACTATTGAGCTCTGTTTTTGAGGTAATTGTTGTGAGCTATTACATATTTTATTTCGTCGTAAGAGTAGCGTTCCATGAAATGGTCGTATATCTGACGCAACCCTGTCAGTTCCTGGGTATTGAGCGCTGATATTATCTCGTCTACCATTGGGGCGTCCATGAAGTCGTGTACGTCAATACGTCCCGACTCTATTAGTCTGGCCATGTGTCCCGCCACTGTCGACACTGACAGGCCCCGGGCCTCGGCAATTGCCCTTACATCGTTTCCGCCCTTATACATGGCCAGTGTCAGGTCATATGTCGATGCGTTAGTCTTGACGTCGCCCTCTTCTCTTACAGCAGCGCTGGCCACGCCCTTGCCTCTTTTCTCGGCCTCAACGGTCACGACCTTACGGGCAACACGCAACATCTCTTGCTTCAACTGCGAGTCTACAGTGCCGCCCCCTGCCTCATCTACGCTACGCCTGCCCACATCCGACTGATTACAAAAGTCGGTGATAATGTCAAGCACCTCGGCACCGTAACGCTGCATGAACACCTTGCCCACCCCGTGTATCGCTTCAAGAGCCGGGGCGGTGCACGGCAACTGCTCGCACAGGTCAATCATGGCGCGCTGACTCAATATTGAGTAGTGGGGCACGCCGCGCTCCTGAGCCTTAGACTTGCGCCAGGCCACCAGAGTAGCAAACAGCGGAGCGACGTTTTCAAGATAGCTGGTGTCAATCACCGAGCCATGCTTCTGAGTCTTGGCCTGCTCTTTAGACTCTTTCTTGTCATACCCCTGCTCTACCTGCCACTTGACACGCAGCCACTGCTCTACGCTGAAACCGTCGCCCAGCCGCTGCATGTACACAATCTTGGCACGCATGGCGAACAACAGGCCTGACGCGTTGTCTTTCAACACCTTGGCATTATCTTTATTGTCCACCTTTAAAGACGATATCTTGCGCGCCAAAGAGATAAGCTCTTGAGCCAAGGGCAGCATATATGCCGCACCTTTGGAGACCCGCCCGGCAATAGCAGGGTCGTCGTCATAGCTGTCGCTTACTGCGATCATTCCGCGCAACTGCCTGCAAAACTTGTCGGCGACGACAAAAAGCCTTTCTTCGTATGTTGCTGCCGCCTCAACAATTTCGTCTCTCTGAGCAGGATATATGCGACCCACCGATATATTGAAAAGGCGTTGCAGGTTGAGCAGATGACGCCGGGCCACCGAGAAGTCGAACATCTCGCACAACGACTCAGCGTAAAACTGCCTTTTAAGACGGCATATCAGATCGTTGTCGGGATGGTTGCGCTCCATGAAAGCGTTGAAGCTGGCCACCTCTGCCGATGTCACGAACGATGCCGGACGTATGGGCGAGCTGAGCACCAGTCCTTCGAGGGTGCGGCAACGGCTGAGCGCCACATACACCTGGCCGTGGGCGAATGCTCCGCCCACATCTATCACGGCACGGTCGAATGTGAGGCCCTGGCTTTTGTGTATGGTTATGGCCCAGGCGGTTCGCAACGGGAACTGGATAAACAAACCCACCACTGTCGATGTTATCTCTTGGGTCTGCTCGTCGATGCTGTAACGGGTATTGTCCCACCTCTCGCGGGCGACGGACACCGGCTCGCTGTCGCCCTCGCTTTTGACCTCTATCCAGTCGTTGCAAAGACGCGTTATCACGCCTAACTTGCCGTTATAGAAGCGATGCTCTGACGACGAGTCGTTACGCACGAACATGACCTGCGCCCCCACCTTGAGCCTGAGGTTATACTCGGTGGGATATATCAGCTCGGGGAAGTCGTCGTTCACCGTTGCCTCATATACCACCTCTTCGCCCTCCAGCTCGGTAAGCTTGCGGTCGTTGATGCTCTGCATGGTGCTGTTGTGGGTGGTAAGGGTTATGTAACCCTCCTCGGGGCGGGGCGTGAAACCGGGGATGTAACGTTTGTTTATCTGGGCGAGCACGTCACGGTCTACGATGCCCGTGCGCACAGAGTTGAGAATGTCGGTGAAACGGCGGTCGCTCTGGCGATATATGCGCTTAAGCTCTATGGTGGTGTAAAAGCTGCGTTGCAAGGCCAGGCTGTCGAAGAAGAACGGGCTTTTGTAGAATCGCGCCAATATATCGCGTTCGTCGTCTCTTACCACGGGCGACAGCTGCTGCATGTCGCCTATCATCAACAGCTGCACCCCGCCGAAAGGCTCCGAGCTGCGACGATAACGGCACAACACGTCGCTTATGGCATCCAACAGGTCGCTTCTGACCATGCTTATCTCGTCTATGACAAGCAGCTGCAACCCTCTTATGAGCCTTATCTTCTCTTTGCGCAGTTTGAAAAAGCGCTCGGTGCCGGCCCTCTCGCCGGGTGACTGCTTAGACATGGGCGTGTACGGGCCCGGGGTGATCTGAAAAAAGGAGTGTATGGTCATGCCTCCGGCGTTGAGGGCGGCCACACCCGTGGGAGCCACCACCACCATAGCCTTGCTGAGTTTTCCCGACAGACTACGCAGGAATGTCGTCTTGCCCGTGCCCGCCTTACCTGTAAGGAAGATGTTGGCTCGGGTGTTGGTAAGCATATCGTAAGCAAGCTCAAACTCGGGATTCGTTTCCATCGGCACCTTTTTTATTGCGTAAAGATACGACTTTTTTTGTTATCACGCACACCAAATGTATCACATCAGGCAGTGCCACCCCTTATGTGCCTGACCCGACGGAAAAAACAAGCGGTTTTCAGGGTCAAAAAGCATCATATCGTAACATTTACTTGCACCGTTCGATAAAAAGCGCTATCTTGCAGGCCCGATAGACTTCCTATTTAAAATCAGGATAAAACAACATGAAAAAGCTAACCATTCTTATCTCTGCGGCCTTGTGCGCCGCAATGTCGGCATGTTCAGTGCCTACGCAAAACGACTACCGGGTGATTCCGCTGCCCAACCAGATAGTCATGGGTCAGGGCGAGGGCTTCAAGCTCGACGACGGCACCGTCATAGTGTGCCATGACAACGACAGCGCCATGTTGCGCAATGCGGCATTCCTTGCCGAATATATAGACAATGCTGTCGGGGTCGATGCCAAGGTCAGCGACAGCAAGGGCAAGGGTCGCTACATAATGCTCAAAAAGGGCGACATATCAGACAACAAAGAGGCTTATAACATCACCGTCAACTCTGACAGCGTGGTTATAACGGGAGCCTCAGATGCCGGCGTCTTCTACGGCATACAGACACTGCGCAAGTCGCTGCCCGCCACAAAAGGCGATGTCATGCTCTTGCCGGTGGAGATAAACGACGCCCCCCGCTTCGGCTACCGCGGGGCCATGCTCGACGTGTCGCGCCACTTCTTCCCCGCCGACTCGGTCAAGAGGTTTATCGACATGCTGGCCCTTCACAACATCAACCGCCTCCACTGGCACATCACCGACGACCAGGGCTGGCGCATAGAGATAAAGAAATATCCTGAGCTGACCAAGATAGGGTCTCAGCGGGCACAAAGCGTTGTGGGCCGCAACACCGACGAGTATGACGGCAAGCCCCACGGCGGCTTTTACACCCAGCAAGAGGCGCGCGACATTGTCAAGTATGCCGCCGACCGCCACATCACCGTCATACCCGAGATAGACCTTCCCGGCCACATGCAGGCCGCGCTGGCCACCTATCCCGAGCTGGGCTGCACGGGAGGTCCTTACAAGGTGCGCGAGCTGTGGGGCATATCTGACGACGTGCTCTGCATCGGCAACCCCAAGACCCTGCCTTTCATCACCGATGTGCTCGACGAGATTGTCGACATCTTCCCCTCTGAGTACATACACATAGGCGGCGACGAGTGCCCCAAGATACGCTGGGAGAACTGCCCCAAGTGCAAGGCCAAAATGGCGGCGCTGCACATTCGCGGCGACCGCAACCACACCGCTGCCGAAAAGCTTCAGAGCTATGTCATATCTCACGTAGAGAAACACCTCAACTCAAAAGGACGCCGCATAATAGGCTGGGACGAGATTCTGGAGGGCGGCCTGGCCCCCAACGCCACCGTCATGTCATGGCGCGGCACCTCGGGCGGCTATCAGGCTGCGGCATTGGGTCATGACGTGATAATGACACCCAACATATTCTTCTACTTCGACTACTACCAGAGCAGCAACACCGAAAACGAACCCCAGGCAATAGGCGGCTACATACCCGTCGAAAAGGTATACAGCTTCGAGCCTATACACCGCGGCCTCACCCCCGCCGAGGCCGCCCACATAAAGGGCATACAGGCCAACCTATGGACCGAATACATACCCACATACTCGCAAGTGGAGTATATGGAGCTGCCCCGCATGGCCGCCCTCTCAGAGGTGCAATGGAGCGCTGCCGAAAACAAGGACTACAAAGACTTCCTGAGTCGTCTGCCCCACATGATCGAGGCCTACAACCTGGCCGGCTACAATTATGCCACCCATGTGTTCGACCCCATCGTGACATTCACCCCCGACAGCAACAAAGGGTGCATCAAAGTCAATATCAGCACTATAGACAACGCCCCCATATATTACACGCTCGACGGGCAGAACCCCACTGCAAAGTCTGCCGAATATAGCGGCGAGGTGTCTATAACCTCACCCTGCACCTTCAAGGCCGTTGTGGTGCGTCCCTCGGGCACAAGCCGTGTATTCTCTGAAAAGATATCTTTCAACAAGGCAACCGCCAAGAAGATAACCATGCTGCAACCCATCAACAAAACATACGAGTTTAAAGGCGCCCAGACCCTCGTTGACGGACTGAGAGGCGACAGAAGCTACCGCACAGGCCGCTGGATAGGCTTCGTGGGCAACCCCCTTGAGGCTGTCATAGACATGGGCACGCCCACCGAGATATCAAAAGCGCACATATCGACATTCGTAGAAAAGGGCGACTGGATATTCGATGCGGCGGCGTTCGGCATATATTCGTCAAACGACGGGGTCAACTATAAAGAGGTCGCCTTAGACAAATATCCTGATGCCGATCCCGACGACCCCAACGGCATTTTCGAACACGAACTGACCTTCGACCCTGTCAAGGCCCGTTATTTCAAGGTGCGTGTCGACGCCTGCCCCAAGATGCCCAAATGGCACCCCAGCGCAGGCAAGGCGGGCTATCTCTTCGTTGACGAGATAAGCCTCTTCTAAAAAGCCACAGACCAACGTCCCGGACAAGCCTGTATGTCCGGGACGTTTTTTCTGCATGCCGCAATGGCGCGCTAAAGCTGTGTCGTCGGACATTTTTTCACAAAAAGGGAAAATAAATTTGTCCTTTTTCTTTGCCGACTCTGCAATAAGAGGTATATTTGCACGGTAAAAATCGTACCCTGCTGATTACGGATCGAACTTCCGCATTGAAATATGCAGACACAAAGCAGCTGTAAAACAAGCTGTTGCGTACAGCAAAAAGCAAAGTACGGAGTCGTTTTGTTCGTGACGTATCATCGTCAGACCGGCCTTTCCGCCGGTTATAATCGGTCAGATGCGATTGTCATTATGATTATTTTAACATAAGTTAGCATGATAAGATTATTGAATCTTAAAGCCGTTGTACTTTTTGCTTGCCTTTTCGGAGCCGGATGTGCCAAAGAGAAGCTCAAACCGGCAGACCTGGAAAACGAGAGAACGGGTCTGATACACATGAAGACTCCTGAGGATTACACCTCTGAGACCACCTCTTACATTTTCAGTGACGACGAGAAGCCCGAGGTGATGTACAAACGCTCGTTCAATCCGCACCAGCCACTTCAGGTATCTATAACGCAAGACCAGAAGCTTCTGATACGCTTCTTCTCTCCGCGAAGGATCAAGAACCTCAAACTGTGGGCCTCTATTGCCGGCTACGACAAGAAGATACTTTTTGCGCAGTTCGATGTCCTGCCTCCGTTTGCAGAGTTCACCTGCCCCATACCTTTCCTCAATGCAGAGAAAGACTATCACACCAGCGAGGGCAAGACCATAACCATCATGCCCAACCCGCACATAAGCCCTTCAGACATAACGTTAGAGATAGACTGCGACGACGACTATTACAAAAAGTTTTCCAACCTTAAAACCCAGTGGAACAACATAACTTTCGTTACTGTCGACGGTCACGCATACTGGCGTCCCATGAAGCCGTGGATGTGCCGCGAGGCTGTGGCCATGTCTCTCAACCTGGCCTACATGTTCTCTTCTTCCGAATATGAGAAGCTTATGGCAGACTATAACGGCAAATTCTACTCTAACGGCAAGGCCCCCAATAACGGTCCGGTCATTGAAGACAACAAGGTGCTCATAGAGCGTTCACGCTGGCACTACAGAGGCATCGCGTGGGGTGTTGTAGGCGGCGTAGGCGGTCTGGGCGGCGGCTCATGGCTCGGCATTACCCCGGGAGCATACGTGGCCCACTATGGTGACGACATAGGCGAGTGCATGGCCTGGTTTCATGAGTTCGGCCACGGCATGGACTACGGCGACAGCAACAACACCGTTATATCTAACGACGGCGGCGGTGTCCCCAGTTGGCGCAGAGTGTGTCAGCAGCTCTATCGCGAGATGTGCATCGACAAAAAGTTGCCCATATACTCACGCCGGTTCATGCACACACGCCGTAACCCCAACTCGGGTCAGTCCAAATATTACTCAGCTGCCGTTATCATAGAAGACCCCGAACTTGACGAGATAGACGGCGGACTCTCTCCCAAAGATGTCGACACCGATTTTGGCAAAGACGACGCCCCTGCGGTATCGTTCAAGCTCAACTATGCCGACGCGAAGGTAGAACAGAAGTTCTTTGCGCCCAAAGATGTTTACGTCTATGGCGACACCATGTATGTGACCAACGTCGTAAACAAAGACAACTACTCTTGGGACGTTTTCAACATCGCAAGCGGCAAACCCGTGCATGTAAAGAAAATCACCAAATGGGTAGACCCCTCCACCAAAGAGGAGATGCCATGCGGGTATCCCGGTTCAATAGTGCGCTCGCATAACAAAATCTATATCTCGGCCGGCTCAGGCTCAATGTTCGTGTTTGACGCCAACAGCTACGAGTGCATCAACAAAGTGCCGATGGGTCTCAAGGCCGATCCCGCATTCCTGACCGTTGCCAAAGATGTCATTTATGCTTTCCGCAATGTGGTCAGGGCCTTCCCGGAAGATCTGCTCGAAGGCGTGGCATCAAGTGTCGACCTTGACAGTCATTCGCTCAACTCTATCTGCACCGATTATGCGGGCAATGTCTATGCGGTGTCATATCACACCAAGAAAATGACCGAGTTAGACCCCAAGTATATGATGGCTTGCAAATTGAGCGTTGCCCGCGACATTACTTTCGAGCTCAACCCCTTAAGCGCCGCATGGAGCAAAGACGGCAGGCTGTTCGTCACGTTCGACTCTAAAGAGGGCAACAAGTTCTGCGAAGTCAACCCCAAGAACGGCAAGATAATAAGAGACCTCACAACGGTAGGCAACATCACGCTTACCAAGCCCGGCAGATGTATCATACGCCGCAACACTCTGTTCATTGTGGATCAAAACCCCGAATGGTGCGTATATGCGATTCCTTTGAGCGACATTAAATAGCCTGTTCGGCATTCATTAAGTAAATACCAAGACAAGCGACAGTTTTCTGTCGCTTGTTTTTTTTATCCGTTTACTTGAGCGGAGGCATTACCGTCAGTTAAGAGTATCGTACGCAATTCCTTGCCAAAAACGGGCGATCTGACTGTGTGTTGTAAAATTTTGTATATCTTTGTAAGCATATCGCATTAGACGGCACTGTCAGAGCTCCCTGTACCCAAAGGGCACGGCGAGAGGATGGCTCAAAAGCCTCCGTCTTTTTGCCGTAAGAGGCTACAAGCGGGGATGTTTTTTGTCCTTACTGATTAATGAACGCCCTAACAATAACCAAATCATGGAAATACAACGTATCATCAGCCTTGTCAAAGAGACCAAAGAGATAATCACCAACAGAGAGATGGCGTCACGTGTGAAAGAAAAGGGTGTTGCCGATTACGTCACGCAGGTTGACGTGGCTGTACAGGACTTTCTTAAAAAGGAGCTATACATACTTGCACCCGACATACGGTTTCTCGGAGAGGAAACAGGCCTACAACAGATGACCGCAGACAGCTACTGGATTCTCGACCCCGTTGACGGCACCACCAACCTTGTGCACGACTATCAGCATAGCGTGGTTTCGCTGGCTCTCTGCCGCCAAAAAGAGATTGTTTTGGGTATTATCTACGACCCGTTTCACGAAGAGCTTTTCTATGCCCTCAAAGGCGAAGGCTGTTTCTTGAACGGCAAGCCCATACACGTATCATCTGCCCTGAATCTCTCAGAAACCATAATAGGTGTCGGCACTGCCAGAAGAGAACTGGCAAAAGAGAACTTCGCCAGATTCCTCACGGTTTATGAGAACGCACAGGATATCCGCAGACTTGGCTCTGCCGCCTTGGAACTGGCATATACGGCCTGCGGCAGGCAAGGCGGATATTTCGAGGTCTATCTGAACCCGTGGGACTATGCGGCAGGTATGCTTCTGGTGCAAGAGGCCGGCGGCAAAGTGACCGACTGGGATGGCCGGCAACTCGATCCGTCCAAGGGAGGTCAAGTGGCCGGAACAAACGGACACCTCCACGAAGAGCTGCTCAAACTATTGTGATGTTTGCAAATGGGGGTGGCAATCACACAGCGTCTGCAACGTATGCGCAACGCTCTAATTTGCTCTTGCTGCATGGAAACGACACGCCCGAACGCATTGAAATGTATCACCATATCAACAAGCAAAGGATAATAGCATGACAATAATATCTTTACGACACCACCTTGAATATCTCGACAGAGCCATCGCCTATTTTCAGGAAAAATGGGCTACGAAAGAGTCCTTGGCGGTTTACGAAGACTGTCTGCGAAGCTGTATTAATGCCGAAAATCCGCTCCCGCAATGGTATCTACTGGTTGACGGAGCAAAGATTATCGGCTGTGCGGGTCTTGCCACAAACGATTTTAATTCACGCATGGATCTATATCCCTGGCTTGTGGCCCTGTACGTTGAAGAAGATTATCGGGGACGCAATCTCGGGAAGCGATTGATAGATTATGCCTATACAGACACTAAAGCACTCGGATTCAAGACATTGAACTTATGCACCGACCATACAGGATATTATGAGAAATTCGGATTCAGATATTTAGGCTACTGCCACCATCCGTGGGGTGAGAAATCAAGGATTTATCAGATACTCGTGTAACTATTTTTCTAAAAAAGCATCCGATTCTACACTCGTGTGTAAAATCGGATGCTTTCTGGCGGAGAGAGAGGGATTCGAACCCCCGGTACCTCGCAGTACAACTGTTTTCAAGACAGCCGCATTCGACCACTCTGCCATCTCTCCGGGCACAAAGGTAGATAAAATTTATTTGTCTCCAAATTTTTATTGACTTTTTTTTGATATTATTTTTCACTACACTGACTATCAGTACTATACAGATGAACTTTTTTATCTGCATCCGCCCACTACTTGAGAAAAACATACCTGCGAAGCTTTGTAGCGGCTTAGGTATTGCAGCAACTCTTTGCAGGTTTTGAATCGTTTCATTTAGCGGAAACACTTGCGAAGTTTAGCATCGTGTTGCGGCGGCTATTTGCAGGCTTACGTGTCTTTGCAACTCTTTGCAGATTTTACATCGTTTCGTTTCACGGAAACACTTTGCGAAGTTTAGCATCGTGTTGCGGCAGCTATTTGCAGGCTTACGTGTCTTTGCAACTCTTTGCAGATTTTACATCGTTTCGTTTAGCGGAAACACTTTGCAGGCCTTACACAGGCAGGAGGCAGCCTCACAAAACAAAAAAGGGCTTCCGTTGTCGCGGAAACCCTAATCAGATAAAACAGCAAATTTATTTGGCCGATATCCTGTCTACAACCTCGCAAACACGCTCGAATGTGGTCTCTATATCGCCGGTACCATCAACCATGATATACTTGCCCTGCTTTTGATAAAACTCCTTTACAACGGCAGTCTGCGCCTTGTACACCTTTATGCGGTTGCGTATTATCTCTTCGCTCTGGTCGTCGGCGCGGCCGCTTATCTTGCCCCTGTTGAGCAATCGTGCCACAACATCCTCATCAGGCACATCGAGCGATATCATCGCCGTAACCTCTTGCCCGTGACTGGCAAGTATGCGGTCAAACTCCTCGGCCTGAGGTGTGGTGCGGGGAAAACCGTCGAATATGGTGCCGTTGCCATCGCGGTGCATCTCAATGTAATGGTCTATTATGCCAATCACAATGTCATCAGAGGCCAATGAGCCATCTTTCATCTGCTCCTGGGCCTTCAAACCCAACTCGCTGCCGGCCTGTATCTCGGCACGTATCACCTCTCCGGTAGAGAGGTGACGCAGATTGTAACGTTCGGCCAGTTTCTCCGCCTGCGTGCCTTTGCCGGCGCCCGGAGGACCGAATAAAACAATGTTCAACATGTCTGTCTATATAATTTTTTGTCAAAATCAATAATTACAGCTATCATGCCCATTTACTCTTGCGAAGACCACCCCTGAGCCGTCAGAGCTATCTCGGCACCGTCGGGAGTCACCAACATCGCACCCTTGTCAGGCGCCGTCATGTGACCTATCACGTCAATGCCGCCAACGCGCAACACATCTTCATACCTGTCAACAGGCACCGTAAACAGCAACTCGTAATCGTCGCCGCCGTTAAGCGCCGCCATCACAGGGTCGATATTCATCTCGTCGCCAAGCTCGAAACATTTCGACGATATGGGTATCTTGCTCAGATAGAGGCGGGCACCAAGACCTGAATGGCGGCACAGATGCAACACCTCAGAGGCCAAACCGTCTGATATGTCTATCATAGATGTGGGTACGATACCGCTTTTGTCAAGCGCCTCTATGACATCGCTCCGAAGCAGGGGATGCAGCTGACGTTCAAGCAGATACTCATAGCCGTCAAACTTGGGAGCCACACCGGCATTGCCGTTAAGCACCCGTTTCTCACGTTCGAGCAGTTTCAAGCCCATGAAGGCAGCCCCAAGGTCACCAGTAACGCACAACAGATCAGCATTTTTAGCGCCGTTACGATACGTTATCTTATCTTTAGACACCGAGCCGACAGCCGTCACCGAGATAGCCATACCCGTCATTGAAGGAGTGGTATCGCCACCAACAAGGTCTATCGAGTATTTATCACAGGCAACGCGCACGCCATCGTAAAGCTCTTCGGCCATCTCCAGCGTGATTTTCTGCGACAAGCCTATCGAGAAGGTTATCTGCTCGGCCGTGCCATTCATGGCTACAATATCGCTGGCAGCAGCTACAACACACTTGAAACCAAGGTGTTTAAGCGGCGTATAAGTCAAATCGAAAGCGATACCCTCTAAAAACATATCGCTGCTTATCAACTTATAACTATCTGCATATCCAGCTATTACAGCCGCATCATCACCTACGCCTTTTATCGTGCACTCCCTTGTGCTCGTAATGCCGTCGGTTATGCGATCAATAAATCCAAACTCTCCTAAAGACGATATATTCATTCTCAAAATCCTTAGTGAACCGAACCGCAAATATACTGTTTTTTGACGGAAAAACATATTTCATGCCATCATTTTTACATGCTGGTTTGCCTTCACTGCGGATAATGGTTTGCTGGCACTGCCGTTATTTTGCTGAAACTGCCGTTTTGATTTACTGGCACTGCCTCCGGCGGCCCTTCCGGGGGAGGGGTCACGGACCCCGTTTTGATATGTTTGAGGGCAAACTAAGCGGATAAGTACGGATAATGCAATAAAGGCGTTTCGACTATCGTCTCACACCTTTATCGCATTATCCGTTTTTGGCCCTTGGGGTTGGTACCTGAAAGATATTCAACATGGGCCATGACCTCGACGAAAAGGGTGTGGAAACAAAGCAGAATCCATAACAGTAGCGCGGCAAACTAAGCCACACAGCCGCAACCACCGGCACAGCGGAGAGCGCCCCGGGGCCTGCGGAGGGCACAGCATGAAACCGAAGAGCATCACCGCCGTGACTAATTCACCGCCATACATATTATGCACCGATATGCGGCCCTCCGTTTGCGGAGGCTCCGGGCCGCTCGGGCTTCGTCCCTCAGCCCGGCATAAGGAATTTTTGCTTACGGCATAGTTATGCCGGTGATATGGAATTTTTTGGCTTACGGCATACTTCGTTATGCCGGAGATAAGGAATAGTGTGCGGTTTCGTTACACTCAAACCGCGCGGTGGGTTGCCTTAATTGATATAGCTATTTACTGGTGTTTTCATTCTTTTTGCTCTCATTTCTTTTGCTTTTATTCCCTTGGTGGTTGTGGGCCGACCTGCGGTCGGCCTCATCGTCGTGGAGGTCGATGGCGTGATAATGGTCAGGCGTGGTGAGTGACAAAGACGTGCAGCACCTTGGGTTGGCCGGTACGTGCCTTTAGCGTGAAGGAGCTACGGGCCGAGCCTGCGGGGGCAAGGTGTGAAAGTGACGCGCATAACCGCCCTCCCTTAGTCACTGCGCTATAATCACTTGGCGGGGTTACGGGCCTCCGCGGGGGGAGGCTCGGCCCGTTGCGGCCTCGTACCTCGGCCGCCCTGCCGGTGCAACTTGCGACACTAAACTATGCGGGGCAAATAATGTCTGCGCAAGCCTGCCGGCACAAAAACTACCGGGTTAAATGAATGTATGCGGTTTCGCTTCACTCAGACCGTCCTGCCGGAGCGTGATGGGCCGGCGCTGGCGCCGGCCGCACGGAGTAGTGTAGGGGCGTGATGAAATTGAACCGTGAGGAGTGAAACAGTCATGGCGCTTTGGTTGTAGCTTTTGGCAAGACTTTGTAGCTTACGGTTTGGCTTTGTGCCTGTGCTGGTGGGGCGGCTGGCTGGGCTGGAGTTTCTGAGTGGTGGTTTGGCTGTTCGAGCTACACACCTAACGCCCCTTTAGCATGAAGGAGCTTCGGGCCGAGCCTGCGGGGCAAAGCGGGGAAGTGACGCGCATAACCGCCGTGACTTAGTCACTGCCTTTAATTGCGTGGCAGAATTACGGGCCTCCGCGGGGGGAGGCTCGGCCCGTTGCGGCTCGTACCTCGCCGCCCTGCCGGTGCGGAAGCCTGCCGGAGCGGAAAGCCATGCGGCACAAAAGCCTGCCGGGCCCCTCAGCCGCCCTGCCGGAGCAAAAGCCATGCGATGCGACACCCCCAACCAAAAACCCAGCAACAGAAAAGAAACGACACCCCCCCCCCCGTCGGGGG